>DTZW01000103.1 GCA_012961165.1 Gammaproteobacteria bacterium
AATAGCTGAGGACTATCGTGCAGTTGACGAAATGCTCGACCAGCTCTTTCCAATACGCCCTTGTCTTTGAATTTTTCAATATCCAGAGTAACCGCATTTTCAATGTACCGTGTCACCATTGTGCCGGACTTGGCATCAAAGAAGATAATTTCTGCATTGACTCCGGCGTCAGATGCCACCTGGGCATTTTTTTCCTCGGCGCCTCGGTCAATGTAGTCACCCGTGCCCTCGCCAGCGAGGCGCAGAACAAAGTCACCAACTGGTGAGTTGACTCGGTAATTTATGTTGGTCAGGCCGCCGAGGCGCTCAACCGCGAGGTCTTCGGGGTTAAATTGTGCAAAGGGTTCAACAGTCGCTAGAGCATCCCTGAGATTGTCATCCATCACGTGATTTTCCTTTTTGAAAAGGGCTCTTGAGTAAAAACCGGGTCATTCAGCCGGCTACATCGAAACCTCACTAGGTTAAGGCGTGGTTGAGGCTTTGACGCTTTGCCGGAATGTGTTCAGCGCCTCCTATCCTCTGGGTAACAGATTGTCAGGATCATAAAGACCCTTGCAGCCCACTGCCTCTACTCTTATGGGAAATGGTTCATCAAAATACTCCAGCAATAGTTCGCGCCCCTGTTCAGCATAGGCTTTTGGCAGGTATCCCAGGGCGATATTCTTACCAACAGAAGGGCCATAAGCGATGCTGGTGGCATAGGAGCGGCGTCCGACGTCATCGATCAGAACCTGGTTGGTATCTGGATCCAGAATCGGCCATTGACCCACCGGGTAGCGGGCGATCCCCTTCGAATCTATATTGTCCGTCATAACCATGGTGCAAAGATAAGCCGATTGAGATTCTCGTTCGCGCTGCGCCAGATAGGCGTCTTTGCCGTGAAAATCTGCCGCTTTGACGCTAGGCCGAGCGAGTCCCGCCTCGACCAGGTTGTACTCGGTAAGAAGATCCGCATTTTGCAGACGAAAGCTTTTCTCAAGGCGACGGGAGTTGGCATAAGTCTCTACGCCTACCGGGGTCGCGCCTTGCTCAAACACCAAGTCCCATAGCGACAGGCCATAGCTGAAGGGTACGTGTAATTCCCAGCCTGACTCGCCTACATAGGAGATGCGAAAAGCCAGCACCGGAATCCCTCGCACGGTGATGTTTTTCGTAGTGGCGAACGGGAAGTTGTCCGATTCGAGTTCATCTGGTTTGTCGGCAATGGCTTTAAGCATTTTTCGGGCGTTGGGCCCCCAAAGACCCAGGCAGGCCATATGGTCGCTACGATCTTCTATATAAACGTTCCAGCCCTTATCCTGAGCCATGCGTTTAAGCCAGACGTAATCACGGTTGCCGGCGTCGGCCCCGTCGACTATCCGAAATTTATCTAAGGCGAGGCGCAGTACGGTCAGGTCTGCACAGATGCCCCCAGCCTGATCCAGAAAATGGGTATAAATCCCTTTTCCCACGGTAGTGTTGCCACCGACCTTGGCAACACAAGCATATTCCATCAAGGTTTCGGCATCTGGGCCGGTGACATCGTAAACGGCGAAGTGTGACAGGCTGATCATGCCGGCGTTATCCGACATGGCAAGGTGCTCAGCGTTGGAAACCCGCCAGAAATGCCGGTTGTCCCATTCGTTTTCACGCACCGGCGCTTTGTCTGCGTATTTCTCGAGCAGATGCTCGTTGGAGGCGTACCCATGAGCACGCTCCCAGCCGGCGAGTTCCATGAAGTGGCCGCCGAGTTCCTGTTCTCGCGACCAGAATGGGCTTCGGCGCAGGTTGCGGCCCTTACTGTAGGGCTCTCGGTTGTGCACGGCTGGGTTATAGATCTTGAACGCGGTCTCGTAGCAGCGTTCGTAGATATAGGAGGGGGTCTTTTGCATCGGGTAGTAGCGGGCAACATCAATGCCATGCACGTCCACCTCAGTAATGCCATCGGTCATCATGTCTACAAGAACCTTGGCGATTCCAGGTGCATCTTTCACCCAAACGGATTCGGCGTACCACAGCCCCCGAGTTTGAGGTGATTCACCGATTGACGGCCCTCCATCGGCGGTAACCTGTAACAGGCCGTTAAAAGAATGTTTATCGTTCCAGCCAAGTTCTCCGAGTATTGGTGTCAGTTCCATCGCACGCTCGAGCGGTTCAATAATCTGTTCCATCTCAAGATCACGCTGCGAAGGAGACCAGTGCGATTCGCCTTTTTCCAGCAGGTCTTTGGGGTGCACTAACCGGGGGTCTTTTTCCTCGTAATAGCCCCATTCAATCTGCCCGCCTTCTGCCGTATTTGGGTCACCGGTATCGCGGAGATACGCCGAATTGCCCTGGTCGCGAAGAAGGGGATAGCCGATTTCTTTGCCAGTGCCTTCGAATTCGGTGTACGGGCCAAAAAAGCACAGCGGGTGATCCACAGGCATGATCGGCAGGTCTTCTCCGGCCATTTCGGCCACAAGTCGCCCCCACAATCCCGCACAAACCACGACCGCATCTGTGGCGATATGACCCCGGCTGGTTTCTACCCCCTTGATCCGTCCATCGACGATCTCCAGACCCGTTGCAGTGGTATTTTGAAATGCTTGCAGTTCCCCACCGGCTACGGCCTGGTCCACCAACTTACCCGCCACGGTTTGTGAGCGGGGTATGACAAGCCCGGCGTCGGGGTCCCACATCGCGCCTTGGATCATGTCTTCTTCCAGCAGGGGCATTTTCTCCTTGGCTTCCTTCGCGCTGATCATTGTGACGTTAGTACCAAAGGCTTTGCCGGAGCCCACTTTGCGCTTAAGTTCGGCCATACGCTCATCGTCATCATGGCGAGCGACCTCAAGGCCGCCCACCCGGCTGTAATGCCCCATCTCGTCGTAGAACGCTACACTGTACCGCGTGGTGTAGCAGGTCATATTGTCGTGTGCTGTCATGTAGCAAAAGTCCGACGCATGCGAGGTGGAACCGATATCCGTGGGCACTGATGACTTGTCGATGCCCACAATATTTTTCCAACCCTTTGCGATCAGATGGTGCGCTACCGAAGCGCCGACAATGCCACCAAGGCCAATGATGATTACATCGGCATTTTTGGGGAAACTGGCCATTTTCTACTCCATGATTGATTCGGATTGCTACGGAAGACTTTTGCATAACGATGCCGAGCTAGCGGTGTCCCACCGTTTGGATCATTCTTGTTAATTATGAACTCGAAGGTTAAGCCTTCGACCTGCAGAAAATCAACTGCAAAGACGTACTCTTCCTGGTCGCAGGTGACTCAGTTCGGTTAGTTACCAACCGTGCCAGTTGATCGCGCTATGTCGTCAATAATGAGTTTGGCTCAACCTCCCACATCCACCAATTCTGCCCTGGCGGCCAAGTACTCACGCACACCATCGAGTTCCTCGAAGGTGGAGATGAATCGTGCTGGCCTGGGGTAAGAGTCCAGCAGTATTCTTAGTATCTTAATCATCGGTTGCGGAGGACTCTTTTGTACTAGTCAAGGATGCGATCTAAGGTCCAGATCGCCAATTCATGTACCAAATGCTCCTCTTCTGCAAACCGTCCCGGTGGTCGGGCTTGAACAGATTGACCAATTTGTTGCGCTTCACAAATCGCGTTATCCTCGGCTGTCGCTGTATCCCATCGTTCAAAATAGGATTGAACCGTTTGCTGAAAATCAGGCGTCGCAATCGTTGACTCCGTAAAACATGATCCTACTTCCAGACGAGACCTGGTAGGACTTTGTGGCTGAATTGCGAGCCACCACATACTATCTGGCGCAAAAACGAACTGCGTACAGGGATATATATTGGTAAAAAAGGTTCCCCTTTGTTGTTCTTTAGATAGGTCTGGATTGATTGGTAAAGTTTGTGTGGAATTGGGGAGTATCGAAAGTGTTTTCTTTCCATCTACATATACAAACAGGCACGACCACTCGCCCGCAGTCGCTTTTGGGTGTGATTGTTGTCGTCCAAGCGTAGATTGATGAACGGTACCCGTATGATAGGTTTCCAGAGCATTTTCAATGAGTAGCTTCCAATTGCACTGTACGTCAAAGCTTTTTCGCCTCACGCATCTTAGCAATTGCGGGCTGTAGTTACGGAAGAAATCAGGCATATCTCCAAGCCAATCTTTTAACTCTGGTCCATCATCACTGTATCGAATAAATAGAAATCCCCCCCAGCTGTCCAGTTTTAGTGGCAATAGACTATATGATTCTTTTTCGAAATCATGGACGCCCTTCATTCCCGGCGTTCGCACAAGTGCGCCTTCGCACGAGTAAACCCAACTGTGATAAGGGCATACAATATGTTTTATTGAGCCGGACCCTTCAAGCAGCCGCATGCCACGATGACGACAGGTGTTGAAGAATGCGTTGATCTCTTTACTTTCATTTCTGATAATTATCGCTGGACCGCCAATGCCATCATAGGTCAAGAAGTCTCCTGGATTGGGTAGCTCATCTTCTCGCCCGACGAAATGCCAGCCATGGTTAAATATCTTGTCGACCTCCCGTTGGTAGAACACTTGGCTTGTATAGCACCAGGAGGGCAGAGTGCTGGCCTGTAGCAGTGGCTGCCGGACCTCCTGGTAGTGTATCGGGTTGAGAATATCGGTCGGAGTCATGACTCAACGCAGGCAAAAATCGGATGGACAAGTCTACAATTAGACTTAGGCAAAAGAAAATGAGAATGAGAGTGTATTTCAGTGCTGGTTAAGCCATCTCGACGTCTAGATTTCACACAGATCCCCATTTTAGATATTGGATCTTTGGTATCAGGTCAAAGCGATCCAGAATTAATTGCAAGCTTGAGAGCCGCCTGTACCGATGTGGGTTTTTTTTATATCAAAAACCATCAGATTCCGCTTTCGTTGGTCAGGGCGCTTAAAGACGCGGCTAAGGAGTTCTTCCAAGCACCCATGAGTGAGAAAATGAACATTGCAATCGATTCTCGGATTCAAGGTTATCTTCCGCTAGGGTACCGGAGTTATGAGGGCGAGGAGAGGGCGGGAACCAGCCATCAGGAAGGGTTCTGGGTTGGCTACGAGCGGGCTATTTCTGACCAGATGCCCCTTAGTGGCCCTAATCAGTGGCCAAAAAGGTATCCTACTCTAAAGGATGCAATGCTTCGGTATTTTGATTGCTTGGAAGGCCTGACCGAGGCACTGTTACAAGGCTTCTCTCGTGCGTTGGGTCTGAGTCCGGATTATCTTTCGACATATTACAAGCAACCCTTGAGTCGTCTTAAGGTAAATCATTACCCTCCGCAGCACGACCCAGTCAGTGACGATGATATCGGTGTCGTACCCCATTCAGATTCGGGTGGCTTTACCATATTGTGGCAGGATGAATCGGGGGGTCTTGAGATTCAGAATAAAAACGGAGAGTGGGTTGGAGCGCCACCTGTAGAGGGAACATTTGTCATCAATATTGGCAACATTATGCAGATTTGGAGCAACGGAGAATTCTCCTCAACGCCACACAGAGTCGTCAATCGCAGCGGTCAGGACCGATACTCCATACCTTTATTCGTCAACCCCAGTGCTGATACGCTGATTATGCCTGTAGTGGGAGAAAGTGAACCTTACGATTCTTTTAATTACGGCCATTACCAGCGTGATCTGTGGCGTCGAACTTTTCCAATCGCGAAGGTTGATTAAGATTTTGCTTTTCCAGTTTAAAAGGAAAAGCCCATGAAATCGAAAAACACTCATCACGTAGGTCCTGGAGAGGTGGTGGGCCTAGAGGTAAAACCAAACGCGCTTGTTCGTGTGTTAACGCCCTATGGTTGTCAGGTGGTAGATACTTGGGGATTTCTTATCTCAAGTGATATTGAGTATCTGTCAATGGCTCATAACCACACAGCGCTTTACAGGGTTCGATTTGAAGTAGGAGACACATTAGTTAGCAATAAATTCACCCCTCTTTTACGATTGGAAAATGATACAACAGATGGATTCCATGACTCGTTTCATGCCGCTTGCTCAATGGGCAGTTATTCTTTTTTTGGTGAAACCAACCACCACCCTAATTGTGAAGACAATCTTCGCCAGACACTTAAAGAGTACGGCCTCGAATGCCAGATTACTCCTCCGCCATG
>DTZW01000104.1 GCA_012961165.1 Gammaproteobacteria bacterium
GACTGGTACCGAGGAGAGGACTTGAACCTCCACGGGGTTACCCCCACTAGCACCTGAAGCTAGCGCGTCTACCAATTTCGCCACCTCGGCTTACTTTAAACTCTACTATAGTAGTCTTTTAGGCTCTTTTTCAAAATAGTCGACCCATTAATCGACCCATTGCTTAAAAATTTACAAAAAAAAGCGACCCCGCAGGGCCGCTTGAATTATAACTCATTGATTTTTTAGACACCGACAAAGTTAAGTTTCTGGCTTGAATTTTACACCGATTAAAATGGATCGATTAATAGTCGATTAACCTATTTTCCTATGTCAAAAACCCGTATGCCCAAGGCATAAATAAGGCACACCATGTACGTGGCAGGAACTAGATCATCAGGCACGACGTTATCTAGGGGCGTGTCAGCATCTTTAGTTAACACCTGGATCGCCAGGATGGCATCTTTGGTCGTGTCAACATCAACCTTGAATATCGCCTTACCTACAGGCTTTAAATTGTCAAACATCATTTGGGTCTTTGGGATATCGAAATACGCCAGGCTTCAAGCGGCGTGCTCGACCAAAGGTTTGTAGGGCCCAACAAAGAGAAAAATATGACAGACGAGAAAAATATAGCACGGCTACGTCGGAAGATCCTTGAGGTGATTCTAAGCAAGGGCCGTCCGATGAGTATGTCGGAGCTCGAGCACTCGCTCGGGAGCCCCGATGATCTTGCGAATGAGGCCCAACAGGCGTTGGTTGGTCTTTGCAAGGCGGGCCTTCTGGTACGCCTGCGGGGCGACCGGATCGGCGTGGCGAAAGAAATGGATCTGGTGCTCGGAAGGGTGGAGGTTCATTCGAATGGATTTGGATTTCTTTTGCCTGATGATGGCAGCGAGGACCTATACCTTTCGCCGCGACAGCTGCGCAGGGCCATGCCCGATGATCGGGTGCTGGGCCGAGTCCGCCGGATAGACCGGCAGGGACGAAAAGAGGCTGCGATCGTTGAGGTTTTAAATTCAGTAAACAGAACCGTGTTGGGTCGGTTCGAGACGGATTCGGGGGTCAACGTGATCCGCCCG
>DTZW01000105.1 GCA_012961165.1 Gammaproteobacteria bacterium
ATTTGTATTTTCATTTGTTCCACGTTGCCACGGACTACTTGGGTCGCAAAAATAAACATCCATGTCTGTGGCTATAGAGAACTGCGCATGGGATGCGAGCTCAGTTCCTCTATCCCAGGTCAGACTTTGTTTCAGTAAATCTGGCAACCTATTCATCTGCCTCGACAGGGCAGCAACTACAGAGTTCGTTTTCTTATCATCCACTTTTACTAAGATCGTAAAACGAGAAGCCCTTTCGACAACCGTAGCGATATAACTATTACGCGAACCTACAATCAGATCACCTTCCCAGTGGCCTGGAACAGCCCTGTCTTCGACTTCAGCTGGCCGGTCACTAATTGAGATTCCATCTACAATTTGACCTCGGGTCCCCGGTTTATGTTTCTTTGAGTGGCGAAACTTTCTCTTAGTCCGGAGATGCTTTCGCATCTCGTCTCGGAATAAGCCTCTCGTTTGAATGAACAGGCTCCGATATATGGTTTCGTGTGACACACGCAAACTCTCGTTATCTGGAAATTCAATTCTCAGCCAACCAGAAATTTGCTCTGGAGACCAGTCATCTGAGAGTTTACTCGTTACAAGCTTTTTGAGTTCATAGTTACTGGCTAACAGTATGGGCTTGGGTCTCTTCGCTCGCTTCCATGCAGCCTTGTCAGCATCAACGGCGCGATATCGACGAGCACCTCCATTGCGGTTCACTTCTCTACTGATCGTTGACGGGCTGCGCGCGAGTTGTGTTGCTATGGACCTGAGGCTTTGGCCTGATGCAAGACCTCGGGATATGGCCTCTCTTTCAGTGAGCGACAATGTGATAGATGACCTGTAACGCCTGCGTGGTTCAATACCACCATGGTACCAGAGGTAAGAGAAAACGGTCGCTGGTGGTTTTTCGATCTCCTGGCCAATTTCCGCCATGGAGGTACCGTTCCTCCAGCTCTCCCAAATTGTTGCTTTACGGGCCGCTGTCATCGGGTCAGGGTGTTTCATGTTCACATACCTCTATGTTTCAATTTAGATGATATGTTGCACTGACCGGTTGAATCCAAGCACTTCTAAACTAG
>DTZW01000106.1 GCA_012961165.1 Gammaproteobacteria bacterium
ATAAAAATGGTAGCTACGGGTGGACTTGAACCACCGACCCCAGCATTATGAATGCTGTGCTCTAACCAGCTGAGCTACGTAGCCATCGTAAAGGTTGATTGGCAGAAAGGTCGCGAATTGTCCTCATTGAGGGTTAGCGTGTCAAGAAACACGACTAGTGCATCTTCAACCGTTTGCATCACCTCCGGCCGAGATCTGTTCAAAATGGCTGAGTTAGCAGGCTGTTCATCGGCTCGAAGGCTTAGTCAGCCTGCAATTCACGCCACTAAGGTCATACCAAAACAGGTAAGAACACCAGTAGCCAGGAGGCTAATAGCACGCCTCCGACAATCAGGTGTGCCCTGATAATACTATTCAGGTGTTCGATGCGTTCCTGGCTCGCTTCGGATTTCCATATTCTGCTCATCATCAGGTCGAGCCCAATCACAATAACGATGATGGGGGCTGTCGCAGGAAGAATGCCGCTAAAAAAAAGATTCCATGAATCTGAATATTGCGGATCGCGCGCAAAGGGCATCAGCAACGCAAAGACAATAGCGGTGCAGTGGAGCATGTTTCTGAGAATGCCCATTTCCCTGATCTTATTGAACATCTATCGGTAGACCTTTTACATATTCGTCGGTGGGGCGAAAATCGATCAGGTCATCTGTTTGCAGATTACTGAGAATACATTTCACGTGGCTTCTAATTGTAGCACTGGTTGTGTTCCTCATTGGTCTGGCGGCGAGCTACAATGACCTTAAATTTAGCGGGCGTCATATTTCAGCACGTCATTTTTCACTAAAAGGAAGGGCTGGCAGGTTATGTGGAAGCAATTGGAAGATGCCCTGGTTGCAGAGTTGGAGTTTAAGAACTTCGTGGATGCGTTCGCGTTTATGACGGACGTTGCGGCACTCGCCGAGCAGCACGACCACCATCCCGAATGGAGTAACGTTTATAATCGCGTAACGATTCGATTGACGACTCACGATGCGGGTAATCAGGTAACCGATAAAGATCGCAAGCTTGCCAAGGCGATCGAGGCGCTAGCGTCCACATCCCTGGTGCAGGTTTTT
>DTZW01000107.1 GCA_012961165.1 Gammaproteobacteria bacterium
GTGAATGTAGCATCACCGACCTTGACACTATTGTTGCTGCTGGCCTTTCCCTCGATCTGATTCATCGCGCCGACAAAGTCAGCGACAAACAAGGTGCTGGGTTCACGATAAATTTCTATCGGTGTGCCAATTTGTTCTATCACACCTTGATTCATGACAACGATCCGATCGGCCATCGTCAGCGCCTCTTCCTGATCGTGGGTAACCATCACGGTGGTGACACCCAGTCGCCGTTGTAGCAATTTCATTTCGTGGCGCAAATATGTGCGGACTTTTGCATCGAGCGCTGAAAGAGGTTCATCGAGCAATAACAGGCCAGGTGATGTTGCCAGTGCCCGCACCAGTGCAATACGTTGTTGTTGGCCGCCCGATAGCTGCGCCGGATACTTTTTACCCTGATCCGGTAGCCCGACCATTTCGAGCAGTTCGGCCACTCGTTTGGCGATATCGGCCTTGCTTACCTTTTGATTTTCGAGGCCAAAACCGATGTTTCTTTCACAGGTCAAGTTCGGAAACAAGGCATAAGACTGGAAAACAATGCCGAAGTCACGTTCCGACGGCGGCAATGCTGAGATATCCTTACCAGCCTGGCTAACGGTGCCGGAGTTTTGAATATCAAGACCGGCTATAGCACGTAGGAATGTTGTCTTTCCGCAACCCGAAGGCCCCAGGAAGCAGATAAACTCACCTTCATATACTTCGAGTGACACCTCGTCCAGCGCGGTAAAGTCACCGAACTTCTTGGTCAACCGGTCTATCTGAAGATAAGATTTTGCGCTTTCGGCATTAACCGCTTGCTGTTCACTCATATCGATTAATAGTGTTGATGAAGGAAATAACTACGGGTGAAACTAACAACCCGCCAGAAATGAAACGGCCTGACCATATAAAATGATCAGGCCGCAGCTTAGTCAAACTTCAATACTACTGTGGATCAGATTTTGAATCGTAGCGCTTCTGCCATTCAGTCAGAATTCGTTTTCTGTTGTTGGCTGCAAATTCGAAATCATTATCGATCAAACTGGGAAGTGTTTCTTCCGGGAAATACTTCACT
>DTZW01000108.1 GCA_012961165.1 Gammaproteobacteria bacterium
CCATAGCCAAACGATCACCTGGCACTTTTGCTGCGGCCGGGCCTTCATACCACCAGGAGACAACGCAAAGACACAACGCTAAATTGTGTCATCCTTGGACGTTGTTCACCGCCAGTATCCCTTTATATTTCAAGTGCCTCAGCAGCTGCAGATCGTCCTTAATACAGCGGACAACCCGATTATTTTTGCTACTATGATGTTGTTTCAGCAGCGCACAGGATGCTCAATGAGTGAAATCAGAAGCTTCAACTTGGATGTACCAGAAACTGAGATCGACGAACTAAAGGCCAGGCTCAATCATGCGAGATGGCCGGATTCCGAGACGGTTGATGACTGGACCCAAGGCGTGCCCATCGAATACCACCGTGAGTTTTGCGAATACTGGGCAAACGACTACAACTGGTATGACACTCAGGATCGCCTGAACAATTACCCACAATATAAAACGACTATCTATGGCCTCGACATTCACTATATTCATGTGAAAAGTAGCCATAAAGACGCCACGCCCATCATCATAACGCACGGTTGGCCCGGCTCTATTGTGGAATTTCACAAAGTCATTGAACCCCTCGCTGAACCTACAAAGTACGGCGGCTCACCGGATGATGCATTTCACGTCGTCTGTCCGTCTTTACCCGGCTACGGATTCTCAGGGAAACCAACCACGACAGGCTGGGGTGTCCCAAAAATTGCCGAGGCCTGGAATGAACTGATGGTTCGTCTTGGCTACCAGAGCTATTGCGCTCAGGGCGGAGACTGGGGTTCCGCTGTCACAACGGCCATTGGTCTCCAAAACAAAGGTCAGTGCACAGGCATTCATGTCAACATGGCTAATGCGGGCGCAACAAAGGCGGCAAGGGAAAACCCTGAGGAGGCAGACAAGGTGGCGCTGGCCGGCGCCAAATTTTATCAAGATTGGGATTCAGGGTACTCAAAGCAGCAGAGCACCCGGCCACAAACCCTGGGGTATGGTCTGGCTGATTCCCCGATTGGACAATCGGCCTGGATTCTTGAGAAATTTTTCCAGTGGACCGATTGTAACGGGCATCCG
>DTZW01000109.1 GCA_012961165.1 Gammaproteobacteria bacterium
TGCACCATTTTCTGGCAACAGTGAGCCATTATGAATTTTGTCGATGAAGCAAGTATCAAGATTGAAGCAGGCAAGGGTGGTAACGGCTGCCTGTCTTTTCGTCGTGAGAAATATATAGAACGTGGTGGCCCCGATGGTGGTGATGGAGGCAGGGGCGGAAGCGTATACCTTGTAGGTGATGCTGCGCTGAAC
Source organism: Gammaproteobacteria bacterium (assembly GCA_012961165.1). GTDB lineage: Bacteria > Pseudomonadota > Gammaproteobacteria > Pseudomonadales > Azotimanducaceae > UBA9659. Next base: position 193 of record DTZW01000109.1, read on the forward strand.
ACCCTTGTAGATTTCCGGTTTCAGCCTAACTATCGAGCGCAGAAAGGCGGGGGTGGTAAAGGAAACGATCGAACCGGGCCGAAAGGGGAAGATTTGTACGTTCGTGTTCCTTGTGGCACCAGTCTGTTTGATGAAGAAACCGATGAGTATTTGGGTGACATCAATGATCAGGGGGAAACGCTACTTTTAGCGGCGGGTGGTCGACATGGACTTGGCAACGTGCGATTTAAGTCGAGTACGAACCGCGCACCGCGGCAAACCACACCGGGTGAACCGGGTGAAGTCCGGCAGCTCAGGCTCGAACTAAAACTTATTGCTGATGTGGGCCTTCTAGGGCTACCGAACGCTGGAAAATCGACGCTAATCAGTGTTGTTTCGGCCGCCAGCCCAAAAATCGCAGATTATCCGTTCACGACACTCGTGCCCAACCTCGGAGTTGTGCGGCTTAGCCATGATCAAAGCTTCGTCATCGCTGATATTCCTGGTTTGATTGAAGGAGCAGCCGGTGGCGCCGGCCTTGGGGTACAGTTTCTCAAACACCTTTCCAGAACGCGTTTGTTGTTGCACCTTATCGATGTTGCGCCAATGGACGGCAGCGATCCGGTGACTAATTGCCGAACGCTTGAAGATGAACTGGCTCGTTATAGTGAAGGTATTGCTGAAAAGACCAGATGGCTGGTGTTCACCAAGGTCGATCTGCTGGATGCTGAGGCCAGACAAGGGCTTCCTGAGCTTGCAAAACAAATTGGGGCAGACAGGTACTTTACGATTTCAGCGGTAGCCAATGAAGGTACAGATGCCCTGATGGGCGCTATCGCGGAGTTCCTGGCACAGTTGGAGCAAGCGGAAGATGACGAACGGATTCTTCGGGAAACTCATGAGTACTCGTTGCGCAAACGCCAGGAGCGCTGGCAAAAACGCTACAGCGCTGTTGGTGAAACCGACGAAGACGATGACGATGACCATGATGTGTCGGTGCACTACGAACCATGAAGACTGAATTCACTCCTGGCAAAACCTGGGTAATAAAAGTCGGCAGCTCTCTGCTGACCAATCACGGGGCTGGTATAGACCGTAGCCTGGTGCAGGGGTGGGTAGATGATATTGCGGCGTTAAAAAATGAAGGGGGACGTATCGTCCTGGTGTCTTCCGGTGCGGTCGCCGAGGGTATGAAACGGCTTGGGTTGTCCGAGCGCCCGCATTCGATACACATGTTGCAGGCCGCAGCGGCCGTCGGCCAGATGGGCCTGATTGAAATGTATGAGTCAGCATTCCAGAACCATCATCTTCATACGGCACAAATACTGTTGACGCATGATGATTTGCGGTCACGCCAAAGATACCTGAATGCCCGGAGCACTTTCTGGCAGTTGCTGGACCTGGGCGTGGTGCCCGTCGTTAACGAGAACGACACGGTTGTCACCGATGAAATAAAATTTGGGGATAACGATACGCTGGCAGCACTTGTTGCCAATCTTATTGGCGCAGAAACATTGCTGCTGTTAACAGATCAGCCGGGACTGATGACGGCTGATCCGGAGCAGGACCCTGGCGCAGAACTGGTCACGACGATGCCAGCGGCTGACAGAGCATTGGATGATATGGCGGGTGAAGGGTCGGCCCTTGGTCGTGGAGGCATGATCACCAAGATTCAGGCGGCAAGGATTGCGGCAAGGAGCGGCGCCAACACTATTATCGCCTCTGGGCGCGAGCCGAGTGTCATCTCTCGAATCTCCCGGTCTGAGAAGGTGGGCACTTTATTAACTGCCGCCGATGAATCCATGGTCGCACGTAAACAGTGGCTGGCGACATTGCCTGTCAGGGGCACGCTGCTGCTGGACAAGAAGGCCTGTGAAGCCCTGACTGCCGACGGTCGGTCTTTGCTGGCAGTGGGTGTAACAGAAACGCGAGGCGACTATACGCGGGGTGAAATGGTGAGCTGCGTATCAGCCGGCGGGCTTGAAGTTGCCCGCGGCATGGTCAACTACGGCGGCGCTGATGTGCAGAGAATCTGCGGAATATCCAGCGACCGTATAGAATCCGTGTTGGGTTTTGTGGTGGAAGAGGAACTCATCCACCGTGACAACCTGGTATTGAGCTAGGCGAGTTACGCTTTAAGCGCTTTCACCCGGGCGTTGAGGCGAGATTTATGACGAGCGGCTTTGTTTTTCTGGATAATTCCATGTGTAACAGCGCGGTCGATCACAGGTACGGCACTAATGTAGGCTGCATTTGCAGATTCATAGTCTCCGGCGTCGACGGCAGCAAGGGTTTTCTTGATTGCTGTTCGGAATGTAGATCGCTGACTCGTGTTATGTCTGCGACGGGATTCATTTTGTCGTGCTCGTTTCTTGGATTGAGCTGAGTTTGCCACTAGGTAGTTACCTGGTCTGGGAAAAAGTAGGCGCGGACTATGGCGATTTACCTCAGAATTGTCAATCAGTTTTCCGCGCCGTTTTGTACCGTGCTGTGAGATGATCTAGCCTCAAAGGCAGTAAATTAACAATGGAACAACCCAACAACTCATTGTCAGGCAAGCTGCTCCGGTCCAGCTTCGTCGTTTCCCTGATGACAATGCTCTCGAGGATCTTCGGATTGGCGAGGGACATGGTCGTCGCCTATTTCTTTGGTGCAGCGGCAGGTGCTGATGCGTTCTTCCTGGCGTTCAGGATACCCAATTTTTTCCGTCGGCTGTTTGCCGAGGGTGCCTTTGCGCAGGCCTTTGTCCCTGTATTGACCGACTATAAGGAAAACCGGACCCGCGAAGAAGTCAGAGCCTTGATAGGCAAGTCAGCGGGTTCCCTGGGAGCAATCCTTGCGCTTCTGACGCTTGCCGGGGTTCTTGGTGCGGCGGTAGTTATTGGCCTGTTTGCACCCGGCTTTGTCTACCACGGGGACACGGGCAAGTTTGACCTGGCGGTCGATATGTTGCGCCTCACGTTCCCCTACCTGTTCCTGATCTCGATGACCGCGCTGTCAGGTGCCGTGCTGAACACCTACGACAAGTTTGCTGTGCCGTCATTTACCCCTGTTCTGCTAAACATTTCCCTGATTGCCAGTGCTGTTCTTTTAAGACCCTACCTTGACGTTCCCGTGATGGCTCTGGCATGGGGTGTTTTGGTTGCGGGTGTTGCGCAACTCACCTTCCAGCTCCCCTTCCTGGCCAGAGAGAACCTGTTGCCTTTACCATCAGTTGATTTTAAAGACCCTGGCGTAAAAAGAATTGGTTGGCTGATGCTGCCGGCTGTGTTTGGGGCATCCGTTAGCCAGATCAATTTGCTGGTGGATACATTGCTGGCATCTTTTCTCGAAACGGGCAGTCTGTCATGGCTTTACTACTCGGACCGCTTACTGGAGTTGCCACTGGCGTTATTCGGCATCACCGTTGCTACAGTGATCCTGCCGAGCCTGTCCCGTGAACATACCAGCCAATCAGGTGAAGCCTTTTCCGGCACACTGAACTGGGCGCTCAGGCTGGTGCTGCTCTTTGGAGTCCCGGCGACAGTGGCGCTCGTCTATCTGGCAGAGCCACTGATTGCAGCCCTGTTCTACCAGGGAGAACTGACGGTCCGTGATGTTGCCATGTCAAGTTACAGCCTTGCTGCCTATGGGGTTGGGCTTCTCGGACACATGATGGTGAAGGTGCTGGCGCCCGGATATTTCGCAAGGCAAGACACACGTACACCGGTCAGGTATGGGATATTCGCCCTGGTGGCTAACATAGTGCTGAACTTTGCCCTGGTCTGGCAGTTCAAGCATGTTGGTCTTGCCATGGCGACAAGTATTTCCGCCTTTCTTAATGCTGGTTTGCTGCTGTTCGGGCTTCTCAGGGCCGATGTGCTTCGCTTTTCTGCAGGATGGAAGTCATTTCTTTTGCAGGTTTCGATCTCCAGCCTTGTCATGCTGCTGGTGCTCTACCTCATTCTTCCAGACATGGCCTACTGGATCAGCGAAGGTTTTGTCTCGAGAATGGTCACTATCGTTTTAATCTGCTTCGCTGGTGCTGTAAGTTATGCGGCTGTACTGCTCTGTACTGGATTCAGGTACCAACAGTTGGTTCGCTAATGGAAGTTATTCGAGGACTACTCAACGTCAGGGAAAAACATCGCGGCGCAATTGTCACGATAGGTAACTTCGATGGCGTTCACAAAGGGCACCAGTCGATATTAAAAGAAGTCAGGGCCAGGGCAGACAAACTGAATGTGCCTGCCATGTTGATTTGTTTTGAGCCCCAGCCAAAAGAGTTTTTTGATTTATACGATGCCCCGGCGCGGCTGACCCGGTTTCGAGAGAAGGTCGACCTGCTCTCTGATCAGGGAATTGACTACGTTTATTGCGTTAAGTTTGATGAGAAAGCCAGGACCATGACCGCAGTGGAGTTCGTCAGGATACTGGTTGAGGAAATCGGTATTTCAGCGCTCTTTGTGGGTGATGATTTTCATTTTGGGTTCGATCGAAGTGGCGACTTTAAATATCTGCAGGATGTTGGAAAGTCCCATCATTTTGACGTCATCAATATGTATACGATCTCTCATGACAATGAACGCGTCAGCAGTACCCGCATCAGGGAATGCCTTGCCCAGGGTGATTTTGAGCTGGCGGAGAGCCTGCTAGGTTATGCTTACTCTATTTCCGGCAAAGTCATTTATGGACGCCAGATAGGAAGAACGCTGGGTGTTCCTACCGCGAATATTCAGCTAAACCGCTATGTTGCACCGATCACCGGGGTTTTTGCGGTTGAAATGTTGTTTGATGGTCAGGCCTTCCCGGGGGTCGCGAATGTGGGCGTTCGCCCGACCATTGATGACCATACCCTAAAACCTATTCTGGAGGTGCACCTGTTCGATTTTTCTGATGATATCTATGGTAAGACAGCAAAGGTAGTCTTCCGGCAGAAGATCCGGGACGAAAAGAAATTCGCAGGGATAGAAGCATTAAAAGCAGCCATTATGAACGATATTGAAGACGCTAAGGTCTTCTTCAGAGGCGCATGACGGTGTGGTACTATTTTTCTATTAGTACGGTATTTCTGGTTGTCGATCAGCTGACTAAAAACTTTATGGCTGGGTTTCTGCCATTGTGTGTCCCTGGTTATTGCCAGTCGATTGAGGTTCTGCCGGTTTTTAAACTCACCGTTTTGCACAACACCGGTGCGGCGTTTAGTTTCCTGGCCGATGCGGGTGGCTGGCAAAAAGGCTTCCTTGTGGCTGTCTCTCTGGCGGTAAGCCTGTTTATTGGTGGCTGGCTATATCGTATTCACAGGGAACAGCGATTGCTGGCACACGCTCTGGCGTTTATTTTGGGTGGTGCTTTGGGTAACCTTGTTGACAGGGCGGTTCAGGGTTATGTGGTCGATTTTCTGGTTTTCCATTACGAGGCCTATTACTTTCCAGCCTTTAATATTGCAGATACGGCCATCAGTATAGGTGCAGGATTGTTGATTATTGATATGTTCAGGCAAGGAAAACGGGGGCATACAAATGAATAATGTCCCGATTGGGCCTGGAACCAGGGTAACCTTGATCTTCAAGCTCGCGCTTTCCGCAGGCGATGTCATTGATTCTACCGGTGATGAATCAGCGACCTTTGAAGTGGGTGATGGCAGTCTGCTGCCAGGTTTTGAGGCTGCAATGTACGGCATGAAAGCCGGCGATTCAGGGGAACTGCCCATTGCTGCGGAGCAGGGGTTCGGACTGCCCAACGAAGAAAACGTTCATATGATGAAAAGGGCGCTTTTTGATGTGTCACAAGAG
>DTZW01000110.1 GCA_012961165.1 Gammaproteobacteria bacterium
ACCGACTGGTAGATAGGGAATCCAGGGTTGGGGTACAGGATTTCTGCACCCGGCTCACCGAACATCAGGATTGCGAAAAACATCGTTACCTTTCCGCCTGGGACAATCACAATACGATCGGCAGAAACCTTGGCTCCCCGACGCTTCACAAGATCCTGTGCTACCGATTCGCGCAACTGTGGAATACCCGGAGAAGGGGTGTAGCCATGGTGGCCGTCATGAAGTGCTTTGACTGCCGCCTCCACAATGTGCTCCGGGGTTTTGAAATCGGGCTGGCCGATCCCAAGATTAATGATATCCTGCCCTCCACGCGCCAATACATCGGCCCGAGCCAGAACATCGAAAGCCGTTTCGGTGCCGAGCCGGCTCATTTTTTCTGCGAGTCGCAGCATGTTGTGCAGGCCTATTTCTTAATCAGAAAAGTCGACCATCATACCGGACGCTGAACTTCGTGTGGTCGATCGCCGTTGACTGCGCTTGAATCGGGCGCGCCACGACCTTGGCGATATCGCTGGTTCGGCTACTTCCGCCAAATTCAAATGGTTTGATTTTTCCTTCTTCAATGTCCCAAATGCACCCATCAGCGCTGTCAATGCCTCCAAAGCGGGACTCCCACTAAACCCCGGGGGTTATGCTGCACACTATTAAGCCACATGACTACCTGGCCGTTGGGGGTTGCGTTTCAGCGCTGCATCTAATTTTTCAGCACTTGCTTGGGAGCCATTAAATGCTTGAAGACCTGAAACTTATTCAATCGAAGCTGTTCCAACCCGATACGACACCAGCAACGGTTAACGCCCACAGACTACGACTGGGTTGGACAACTGGCGCCGCGATGACCCTGCCGGCAAACATCGCGGTCATACCACAGGGCCAAAGGCAGTACCTGCGATTTCTGAAGAGGCTATGATTTAGAAATTCTGACAGGAGAAGAGAAATGTCATATCTGAGAATTAGTGCCAACGACGGTCTGTACTATGAGCATGATGCGCCATCGGGCACCGATGCTCCCACTTTTGTTTTCGTCAATC
>DTZW01000111.1 GCA_012961165.1 Gammaproteobacteria bacterium
TGATAGGATGCTACCTACTCGGCGCTGGCGCGATGATGAAACCACACCTTTTGAACAGCATCGTGTACTAAATCCGGCCCCTTCTCAGAAGGCACTAAATTCCATGCGGCAAGGGCTGAAAATGCGCCTACCTTCGCTCGGGGAAATACCTTTTGAAGAAGTCTGGGCGGGCATGATTGACGTGACCCCGGACGTAGTGCCGGTGATGGATCAGATTGAATCCCACCCTGGGTTGCTGCTTGCAACTGGTTTTAGCGGCCATGGTTTTGGCATTGGCCCAGGTGCCGGTAAAGTGATGGCAGACATGGTGATGGGAAATCCAGCCGTCCATGATCTGACTAGATTCCGCATGTCTCGTTTCTCAGATGGTAGCCCGATGGTGCCGGGCCCTGGGCTTTAAACCGCAACGGCAGGTTAATCCCAGGCACCGTGACTAGCTTTTTATTAGTTGTTACTCTTTGATCACTAATGTGATCCGGGAGATTAAGCATGTCACAGGGCATCGTCTGTGCACCGCAACCTGAGGCCGTTGAAGCTGGCGTTCTGGCCTTAGAGCGAGGCGGTAACGCCGTTGATGCAGCGATTGCCTGCGCCCTGGTCCAAACCGCCATCGACCCTCAGATGTGTGGCATCGCTGGCTTCGGCTCTATGCAACTTTATCTTCCCGATCAAGGTCAACACCACTTCATCGACTTCCATGGCAGAGCGCCCGCAGCAACCCAGGAAGATATGTGGGAAGACATCGTTATCTCGGAAACAGAAGATGGATTCGGCTTTGTTCTGGAAGGCGGCGTTAATGACCTGGGATATCAGTCCATCACGAGCCCCGGTTCAATCAAAGCTTTCGCCGAGGCCATCGAGCGCTATGGCAATCTCACCCTGGCAGAGCTTTTGGAACCGGCGATCGAGTACTGCGAACAAGGGTTTGCGGTCAGAACCCACGTTGCCAGCTATTGGAATCTGGTGGAGGCGGCTGGTCGTATTCCACATATCGAGCGACTAAGAGCAATTCCAGCCACCGCGAAAATCTATACCAGGGAAGACGGTTCAATATACAAGGCCGGTGAAATACTGCGCAATCCTGACATGGGAAACACCTACCGCAGAATAGCCAGCGCAGGCGTTGAAGACTTCTACCAGGGTGAGATTGCCAGCAAAATCGCCGCTGACATGAAGGACAATGGCGGCCTTTTGTCAGGCGATGACCTTCGCGATTTTCAAACAGAGCAGCGTGAACCTGTATGGGGTGAATTTCATGGCTATGAAGTCGCTACTAATCCGCTGCCCGGTGGCGGTGCAATGGTGATCGAGATGCTGAATATACTGTCGCACTTCGACCTAAAGGCAATGGGCCACAACAGCAGTCGCTATATTGCGACAGTGGCTGAGGCCATGAAAATTGCCACCGTTGATAAAGACAGGCATATGGGTGATCCGCGTTATGTGGACGTGCCTTTAAATGTTCTGCTTAGTGCAGAGCATGCGGAAAAGATGGCAACCCGAATCCGTACTGGAGAAAAAACGCCCGTTCCCAGGCTCAATAGTGGCGCAGACAATAAGGACACTACCCATGTCTGTGCCGTGGACGACATGGGCAATTGCGTTTCGATGACCCACTCCCTTGGCAATCCTTCGGGTGTTGTTACCGAGGGACTTGGGTTCATGTACAACGGCTGTATGAATGTGTTCGACCCTCGCCCGGGCCGCTCAAATTCACTGGCGCCCGGCAAATCACGATTTACCGCAATGTCGCCCACCATCGTGTTCAAAGACAAACAGCCTTATTTGGTCATCGGCGCGCCCGGAGGCACCTACATCACCATGGGCGTGTTGCAAGGCATACTCAACTGCCTGGTATTTGGTATGAATGCCCAGGAGACAGTGGCTGGCCCCAGGTTCTGCGTGACCTCCGATGTAATTGACGTTACCAATCGCATCCCTCGGTATATCCAGTCGGAACTTGAATCCCTTGGCTACCAGGTCAGGCGTTCGCATCAATCATTTGGGTTTGCCGGTGTACATGCCATTCGGATCAATGAACAGGGCTGGGATGGTGGTGCCGACCCCGGTCGCGATGGAATGTCTCTGCAGACCAGGCCGAAGTCATAGACCACTTAGTTGAAAAATAATGCGCTGATATCATGCTAAAAAAGAGTGACAGGCCAAATACTAATTTGTGTACTTTAATGCACCAGGAAAGTGGTGATTTTCAAACCAATTTTTCTCAAGATCGTAGAAGTATCCCGGTCAAGAAATATCGAAGTCATTGGTTTGGGCAGGCAGTTGTATCCTCGGAATGGCCAATGTCTGAATGAGTACTGATCTTTAGGCCTAGAAGCGTAAGGGTTGGTCACTGAGAAAGTTTGCTACTTCAGGTAATGAGTTTCTAGGGGATATCTGGCATGGTTAGACCTTGGCGATGCCAAAGACCATTGAGAGCTAACAAACATGGACTCAGAAAAGCCAGATGTACTGATTGTAGGAGCCGGATTCGCAGGCATGTATGCGGTCCACCGGTTTCGGGAACTTGGTCTGTCCATCAAGGTGCTCGAAGCTGGCAGTGACGTTGGCGGTACCTGGTTTTGGAATCGGTATCCCGGAGCGCGCTGTGATGTACCCTCGCTGGAATATTCGTTTGGTTTCTCTGCGGAGCTTGAACAGGAATGGCATTGGCCAGAAGTATTCTCAGCGCAGCCGGAAATTCTCAATTACGCCAATCACATTGCGGACAAGTTTGATTTGCGACGTGATATTCAGTTCAACACACGAGTAAGTCGGGTTGAATACCTGGACGAAGAAAACCTCTGGTCTTTAACCAGCGAAGCAGGGGAAGTATTCAAGGCCAAATTCTGCATCATGGCGACAGGTTGTTTATCCGTACCCAATAAGCCTGATATTCCCGGTGATGAAGACTTTGCTGGCTTAAAACTGCACACCGGCCTCTGGCCAAAAGAATCGATCGATCTTGCTGGCAAGCGCGTTGGTATTATTGGTACTGGTTCATCTGCCGTGCAGGCGATTCCTGAACTTGCGAAAGCGGCCGGTCATCTGACGGTGTTCCAGCGCACCCCCGTTTACACCGTGCCGGCAAATCGCAAAGCGATGCGCGATGCCGTCGAAAGTGAGTTCAAGGAGAACTATCGACTCATTAGAGAACGCCAGTGGAACAATCGAGGTGGTGTATCGAACTTCCGACCGAACCGAAGTGTGCCCTCGAAAAGTAAGCGTGGTATGGGTGGGGGACGGAGAGGTGATGCGGGGCTAATTAAATCGATATCACCTGAGCAAAGGCAGGCAATGATCGACCAACGGGGCCTGGAAGTGATTCTCAATTTCACGGACGTTTACACAGACCCCGGCGCCAATGAAATCGCCAACGACCTATTCCGTTCGACGGTACGAGAAATGATCGATGATGCGGAAGTAGCTGAAAAACTATTGCCGCAAGACTATGGATTGGGCTGTAAACGACAGGTCCTGGATCGAGATTACTATTCCACCTTTAACCGGGATAACGTGACGCTCGTCGATCTCAAGCAGACACCGATAGAGCGAATCACTCCAAATGGACTAACAACCGAAGATACGGAATACGATCTGGATGTTTTGATCTACGCCACGGGCTTTGATGCGATGACCGGTGCGCTACTAAAATTAAACATCACAGGTCGAGATGGCCGCCAGCTTACAGATAAGTGGGAGTTTGGGCCGGTGGCCTATCTGGGCCTGCAGATGGAAGGTTTCCCCAATTTGTTTACGGTTACCGGGCCCGGTAGTCCGTCTGTGCTTTGCAACATGCTGGTTGCCATAGAACAACACGTGAACTGGATTGGTGACTGTATCAAGTATCTCGATGGTAAGGGGTTGAACTCGATTGAGCCATTGCCGGAGTCAGAGCAGCGATGGGTCCAACAGGTCAACAAGGTTGCGGATGGGACGATGTTTACGGCGCCGAGTTGTAACTCGTGGTATCTCGGCGCGAACATTGAAGGCAAGCCTAGAATATTTATGCCGTATGTCGGGGGCTTCCCTCAGTATAGGGTGCACTGCGAGGCTGAGACTGACGAAGGTTATCCTGGTTTTTCTGTCGTTTAAATGAGCAGGCAGGGCCAGTAAATACCGGGTATTAGCCATTCTGATCATTCTCTTGTTAGTTTGCCCCAGTGCCCGGTTTTTAGAAGTGTCTGTAAAGTGTTTGAGGCGATTTATTCATTTACTGCTATTCGCACAACGCATCGGCCAGGCCGATACATGAAGCATCCCGCCACTTTGCCCACAATTGCCACTTTGCCCACAATTGCCGCCTGTCCCACAATTGCCGCCTGTCCCACAATTGCCGCCTGTCCCACAGTTGATAGTCCGTCGCGACCGGGAACAACAGACTGATCATCAGGCAGTGCGCATTAAGCACCGCTAAGTTAAACCACTTATGCAATGGCACCACTGCTTTTTAACGCCGCAATCTCGTCATCGGATAAACCAAGAGAACCAAGAATTTCATCAGTCTGTTGACCAGGTGCAACGGCTGACGGCGGTAATTGTGGTTCAGTGCGCGAAAAGCGCGGTGCTGGAGCAGCCTGAGTGATCCCGTCCTGTTCAACAAACGTGGCTCGGTCCTGATTGTGTTTGTTGGCTGTGGCTTCTTCAAAGTTCAACACGGGTGCATAGCAAATATCACTGCCATACATGATGGCATCCCATTCATCACGGGTTTTGGTCACCATAACAGCCGCCAGCTTTACACGTAGCTGCGGCCATTCGTTGCGGTCCATCTGCGCCTTAAAATCAGGATCACTATCCAGTCCGGTCTTTTCCATGAGCAACGCATAAAATTGGGGCTCCATTGAGCCGATGGACACGTGTTTGCCATCCGCCGTTTCATAGGTACCGTAAAAATGAGCGCCACCATCCAACAGATTCGTGCCCCGATCATGGCTCCAGCCATCTCGATTCATAATGCCAAAAATGGCATTCATCAGTATGGCACTGCCATCAGTCATGGCAGCATCTACCACTTGCCCTTTGCCGGACTGTGCGGCTTCAACCAACGCAGACGCAATGCCGAATGCCAACAGCATTCCGCCGCCGCCAAAGTCACCGACCAAATTGAGTGGCGGTGTTGGATTTGTATCCTTTGGACCAATGGCATGCAATGCACCGGACAATGCAATGTAATTAATATCGTGCCCAGCGGCCTTTGATATTTCACCAAATTGCCCCCAACCCGTCATTCTTCCATAGACCAGCTTTGGGTTGCGGGCATGACAGACATCGGGACCCAGACCCAATCGTTCCATAACGCCGGGTCTAAAACCTTCAATCACCACGTCAGCGGACTCGAGGAGTTTCAATACGGTCTCCACACCCTCTGCATTCTTAAGGTCGACCCCAATACTCTTACGCCCCCTTGCGAGTATGTCACTCACGTTTGCCGCACGCCCGACATTAGCAGACCGATCAATGCGAATAATCTCTGCGCCCATATCGGCCAGCATCATCCCGCAAAATGGTCCAGGTCCAATACCCTGAAGTTCAATGACACGTTTACCCTGTAGTGGTCCCATCGCGATATTCCTTTTTTGTCTAGTTCAAAATTTGTCAGTAAAGCGTTTGTCCGCTAAAAACTTAGTTCACAAAAGGTTGTGAGGTTAAAAGTTGTCCGCTCCCATCATTCGTTCGCAGTGATCGTTAGAATAAACCACATTTTTTGCACATGCAGCGAGTATATCAGCGCCTCGAAAGATAAGGGTGATCGTTGTTCCCGATGTGGCGACAAGCCGCTCCAGCCTCGAGTCAAGGCGGTGGCGCCAGGACCTGTCGAAACCGGCATGACGCGGTCTTTGATGGAGCTCGGCCGTTTACAGAAACAGGCTGA
>DTZW01000112.1:0-319 GCA_012961165.1 Gammaproteobacteria bacterium
GTGTTGAGCGTGCCAAGCAGGAGTGAGCGAAACTGCGAAAGGAAGGTTTCACATTCCGGTTTCAACGTTTCGTTCAGGGGCATCGGTGTCAACTTTGATTACGGAGTCAAACAAATTCACGTGCTAAGCCGGTCCAAACCTGCCTCAAGATCGACGATAAGATCATCAAGGGATTCCAGCCCCGCGTGGATGCGCAAGAGTTGACCCGATGAGTTCCACGGAACGGCGCTGCGGTGCTTTTGGGGATACACAGGGATCAGCAGGCTTTCATAGCCTCCCCAACTGGCCCCTATCCCAAAAAGCTCGAGGTTGTTGACCA
>DTZW01000112.1:389-1029 GCA_012961165.1 Gammaproteobacteria bacterium
CTGAAAAGGCCAGATGCTCCGAGAAAATCACGTTGCCATATCTTGTGTCCGGGATGACTCGGGAGCGCGGGGTGTAACACCTCGGCGACTTCATCACGACCTTCCAGCCAGGTGGCAAGCGCGATTCCTTGCTCCTGATGGGCTCGTAGTCGCGTTGGCAGGGTTCGTACACTGCGCAGCGTGGCGTAGGCATCGTCTGGCCCAACGCATTGGCCGAACAACTTGTGGGTACGGTGCACAGCCTGCCAGGAGGCCTCGTTACAGACAATTGCCCCCATCATGACGTCGCTGTGGCCAGATAAATACTTAGTTGCCGCGTGGACAGATACATCAACCCCGTGCTCAAATGATTTGAAAAATAGTGGTGTTGCCCAGGTGTTGTCGAGGATGGTTGTTACCTGATGCTCCCGTGCGACCTCAGTGATCGCGGGAATATCCTGCACCTCAAAGGTGTATGAGCCGGGTGATTCCAGAAAAATCACTCGTGTTTTTGGCCGGATCAGTGATGCGATATCTGCACCAACTAAGGGGTTGTAGTATTGAACTTCAACACCCAGATCCGACAACATCTGATCGCTAAAGGATCGAGTCCATGCATAAACCGAATCCGCTACCAGCACGTGGTCCCCGGGGCGCAAAA
>DTZW01000113.1 GCA_012961165.1 Gammaproteobacteria bacterium
AGGAATGTAGGGCTCGATGCTAATTGCTGAAACGGTTTGAGGGGTCATCATTAGCGACGAAGCTAAAACAACCATGACCGCAATAAGGTGGGTAAGTTTTTTCATGAGGGTTTCCTTTTGTTAGTGCTTGGTGTTTCCAAGCTTCAAAAGGGAGATGGCTCAGAGTGAAAGATCTGACAGGCTCAAAAAAGGTTTTTACGCGTTGATGCCGGCAGCTAGTGCTGCCGGCATCTCAATAAGGGAAGGGATTAGCCGGTGAAGAGGGGGGACCCTTCGATGGCTTCGTCTACTTCGGATTCTTCAACTTCTTCTGGGGTTTCAGTTGGTTCTTCAACTTCTTCTGGGGTTTCAGTTGGTTCTTCAACTTCTTCTGGGCTGCAGTCAACGCTGACCGTTCCTTGCCAAAAGACTTCATCATCGGCGATCATTTCGTCGATTAGTGCTCCTGCATCGGGTGTGGATACTGCTCGAAAGCTTAGATAGAAAGTTACGGTCGCTTCGTAACTACCTGGTGAGGCGTCCACGGTGGTAGAGCCACTGTCACCGTTTTCAGTGTGAAAAAAGACGGGAACTGGTTGCCCTGCAGGCGCCCAGACTGTTCCTTCGCCGTCTTCAACGCTGATAGCAACCCAACGGTCAGCGGCGGTGATTCCTTCACCGGTGTAGTTGTTTATTCCACTGAAAGTAAAGGTTCCGTCGTCGGCGTCGCAGTGGGTTTCAAAGTCACTGGTGAGTTCAATATCAAAACTTCCGAGGTCTACATCAGAGAAGTCGGGCCGGGGGTCTTCGATGACAATTCCGTCGGGAACGAAAGTGTCGGTATCAATTGCTGGCCGGGCGTGGGCAGTTCCCCCAGTTGAGAGGGAAAGGGCGGCCACTAAAATGATGGCCAGTATCCGTAGTTGCTTTTTCATTGGTTTCTCCTTGGGTTGGGCACCAGGGTTTGGTGCGGTTCGTAAAGGAGATGAAAAGCAGCGAGGTTTCTAACAGGTTCGATTTGGTCTTAATAAATCCATCATGAAGGCG
>DTZW01000114.1 GCA_012961165.1 Gammaproteobacteria bacterium
TTGAGGAAAGTTCCCTTTTTCGTGATGGCACTGCCTTACAGCGATGCCGTGTTCGTGGCGGCTTTTCACCGTGAATGCACCGAAACATTCTGGGAAGGACATGTTCGGGCGTTTGAGTTTTTCGGAGGGGTTCCCAAACGAATCAGTTATGACAACAGCCGGATTGCCGTAGCCAATATCATCAACTCCGGACGAGAGCGTAAACTCACCGAAGGATTTCTGCAGCTACAGAGTCACTACCTCTTCGACCATCATTTCTGTCTGGTCAGGCGCGCTAACGAAAAAGGAGTGGTTGAAGGATTGGTCAAATACACTCGGCTGAATTTCATGGTTCCGGTACCGCAGGTCAGAGACCTGGAGCAATTCAACAAGCATCTGCAGGAGCGATGTCATGAGGAACTGAATCGGAAGCTGCGCGGAAAGAGCGTTGCGAAATCTCAATTACTGGAGGAGGATCAAGCCGCGATGCTCCCGCTGCCGCCAACCCCTTTTGAAGCGGCAAGGCAGGTGAATACCCGCGCCAATTCCCTTTCGCTGATTCGCTTTGACCGCAACGACTATTCAGTTCCGGTCTGCTGGGCACATCATAGTGTTCTGGTTAAGGGTTCGTGGCGTCAGGTGGCCATTTATGTTCAGGGACGGGAAGTGGCCCGACATGAACGGATCTGGGAAAAGGAACAGATCCGAATGGAACCACTTCACTACCTGCCGCTTTTGGAAAACAAACCCGGCTCACTGGATTACGCCCTGCCCCTGGATTCATGGCAATTGCCTGAGTGTTTCGGCGTTTTACGAAAGAGGCTGGAGAATGAAATGCAGGGAGAAGGCATCCGGGAATATATCCGGGTTCTACGGCTTCTGGAAAAACACTCGATGCCTGAGTTGCGCCGGGCCATCGAAAAATCATTGGAATACGGGGCGATCACTCGGGATGCAGTGGCTCAGTTTCTTTACCCTCAGCAGCAGTGGCAGGATCAGGTTTTCAATCTGGATGGGCACCCTCATTTAAAACAGGTGTGTG
>DTZW01000115.1 GCA_012961165.1 Gammaproteobacteria bacterium
GAAAAGATCCGCGAACTGACCTTCCATGAACCCAAAGAATACAACGGCAAATTGATGCCTTCTATTTTGGAAATGAGGCCGCTCAACAAAGAAGGCCATCTCACTCGCATTATGTACGACGACATTAGGTTCAATGTGCCCGAAATCACTAAGGACACCTTTTCACTCCGAAATCTAAAGTCACGGTTCTAGCCATGCTGACTTTCCAAATTGCCTTCCGGAACATCCTTCGCCAGAGACGACGCTCGCTTCTGACCGGCCTCAGTATGACTGGCGGCTACGTGCTCTTTGTTTTTGGCTATTCGTTACTTGAGGGTACCTACGGCAACATCATCGACATCTTTACCCTTGATAGCACCGGGCACATTCAAATTCACAAAGATGACTACCTGGATCGCCCAAAAATTTACAAGACGATCCAGGACCGAGAACAGATAAAAGTCGCATTAGCAGACAACCCCGAGATCAAAAGTTTTACACCACGAGTTTTCTCTCCGGCTCTTGCCTATGCCGGGGACAGGACGACGCCTTCACAAATCATTGGGATCGACCCAGAACTCGAACCTACGGTCTCTCGCCTGCTTCAGAAGGTCGCGAAGGGAACCTATTTTTCATCGTCACCCAATCCTGATGGGTACTATGAAGCAATGATTGGCCGAGGCCTTCACATCAGACTGAAGCTTAATGTGGGTGACGAACTCGTACTCATCTCTTCAGGCGCAGACGGATCGATTGCCAACGACATCTTTGTCGTCTCTGCCATCATCGGTAACAAAACCTCCTTCGACCGAATGGCCGTGTATCTGCCACTGAATGCTGCACAGGAGTTTCTGTCACTCGGCAATGATGTACACGAGTATGTGCTGCTGGTGAACAATAAAGATGATAATGAAGCCATTGCGAGCGAGCTTTCTGCACAGCTAGCTGAAGTGACCGTTTCACCCTGGCAAGAAGTCGAGGCAACCTTTTATCGCACCATGCAAGCCGATAAGCAGGGCAACTATTTCACGATGGGTCTGATTACCTTTATCGTTTTTATTGGGGTCCTTAATACCGTCCTGATGTCAGTACTTGAGAGAACCAGAGAGTTTGGCGTCTTGAGAGCTATCGGCAGTCGTCCCATGCAACTGGTTCGCCTGATTACGCTTGAAACATTTATCCTCGCTTTCATCAGCGTGATCTTGGGCTTTCTTCTTATACTACCGATCATTTACTGGTCAGCCGAAGTAGGCATGCTGCTACCGGAACCTATCGACATGGGCGGCATAACGTTTCAGCACCTAAGGGGTGAGATGTCGGCGCGCATATTCTGGATACCAATGGCTTTTATTCTTGCCACTGCAGTACTTATCAGCATCCCTCCTGGCTTGCGAGCAGCCAGGATACTGCCCAAAGAAGCGATGGGGAGTCATTGATGCTCACTTTTAAACTGGCTTTTCGGAACCTCTTCCGAAACACACGGCGAACCTTGCTCACTGCGCTGCTCATCAGCTCGTCGCTGGTTGTGCTGATTCTGGTGGACGGCCTGATGCTTGGAATGACGAACGTCATGGTAGGCGGGATTACACATACGCTGGAAGGTGAAGCCCAGGTGGTGCGAAAAGGTTTCCGAAATAACTTTGAGGTGGAATACACCATCGATGATCCGACCAACGTCATCAGCCAGATCGAAGAAAGCGATGTCGTAGACGGCTTCGGCCCCAGAGTCATTATTGGCGGCATGATCGCCTCCAGCTACAACACGACCGGTAGCCTGGTCTATGGCGTGGATGCCAAGCAGGAACTAAAGGTCAGCAGGATCTCGGACGCGGTTATTGAAGGGCAATACCTGTCCGGAGAATCCAGGGAGATCCTGATAGGCAAACCCATGGCTGAGCTGCTCGAGGTCAAACTTGGAGACCGGCTGATAATCACAGCGGCGACTGTCGATACCAACGAGATTACCCAGGAGCTATTTCGCCTGAGTGGTATTTTCGAATTCGGCCCCGAGGAAATGGACAAGAACCTCGTGTTCATCAATCTGGACAAAGCCCAGAGCGTTCTTGGCATGGAGGGCAATCTGCACCAGATTGCCCTGCGCTTTATAGACCCCGAGGACGCCAAAAACGCTGAGTTGCCGCTGTTCAAACAACTCACCAATGAAGAAAACGAGGCCCTTGGATGGCTGGACCTTCAACCCTCGATCGGCGCAATGATAGAGATGTCCGGTTATTCCACAGCGATAGTCGGTACCATCCTCTTTCTACTGACATCTCTCGGGGTCATTAACTCAATGTTTATGTCGATTTATGAACGGATCTATGAGTTCGGCGTTGCAAAAGCTATTGGCACAACGCCCTGGCAGATTATTCAGCTAGTACTGTTCGAAGCACTACTGCTGGCACTCATCAGTTGCGTTTTTGGCCTGACAATAGGGTATTTCCTTGGAGACTATTTTTCGACCCACGGCATCCCCATGGGTAAAATGGAAGTGTCCGGCGTCCTCTTGGACGGCAACCTGTATACCCGGCTGGCGCTATACCAGTTCGTGAATTTTCCGGTTTACGTGACTTTATTAACAATTGCAGCCGCTATTTATCCCGCGACCTTCGCTTCCCGGATCGTGCCTACTGAGGCACTCCAAAGAACACTTTAGGATCTATTCATGACTAACTTAATTGAAACCAGAGACCTGTGTCGCACGTTTGGTACCGAAGAAACCAAGGTGACTGCACTTGATCATGTGTCTATCAATATTGAGGAAGGTGAGTTCACCGCCATCATTGGCCCCTCTGGCTCGGGAAAGACCACACTACTTCATCTGATTGGCGGCCTGGATGAACCAAACATTGGTTCCGTTATGTTGTCCGGACGTAATATTGCCGACATGAGCGGTAACCAGCTTTCTGATTTTCGTCGCGATCACATCGGTTTCGTCTTCCAGGCTTACAACCTTATACCCGTCCTGTCAGCTGAAGAGAATATCGAGTACATCATGTTACTGCAGGGCGTAGGCGCTGCAGAAAGGAAGAAGCGAGTGAAAGAAATGCTGGCGATAGTCGAACTGGAAGGCCTGGGTGACAGAAGACCCGCGCATCTTTCGGGTGGGCAGCAGCAACGTGTCGCTGTGGCAAGGGCAATGGCCTCTAACCCGGACATCATCCTGGCAGACGAACCGACAGCAAACCTTGATTCCAAAACGGGTATCGGTCTGTTGGAAGTCATGCGGGATCTAAACCAGCAGCGAAACATGACCTTTGTGTTCTCTACCCATGACGAGAAGATCATGGAACGCGCTACCCGGCTTATTTATTTGCGTGATGGCAAAGTTGAACAGGACGAGCGCAAGTAGCGTGATGCGAGTTGGCGCGGCAGTATTCCTGTTAGCAGCGTCTACTGCCGCTCTGGCAGAGATCAACATCTCAGGGTACCTAAAGTCATTCGTGGTCGCTCAAGACGAACTGGACAACCCCGCATTCCAGTTCGACAAGATCTACCAGTCCCAGAACAGTGCACGCATCATGCTGGATGGCTTTTCTGGCCGTATAACCTGGCAGTTACATTATGAGCTAAGCCCCGTCTTTGTTTCAAAATCGCTGGCTGTCGAGCTACCAACTTTCAATGTGGTGGGTGACAACTACCGCCTTACCGACCCTGATACCAACCTCCTTGATGATGATAACAAGAACCAGCTATACCAGAACCTGGATCGTCTGAATTTCCAGGTTCAGATGGATGCGGGTGACCTTACCATCGGCAGGCAGGCTATCTCGTTTGGCTCGGCGAGGATTATTAATCCGACAGACATTTTCCTGCCATTTGATGTCCGCACTTTCAACACAGAATATCGCAACGGCGTGGATGCTTTGCGCTTTCAGCGCCCCTGGGGTGATCTTGGAGAAATCGATATCGGGATCGTTCTGGGCGAAGACGCAAAGCGCGAGAACTCGGCAGCTTTCCTGCAGCTTCGCACCAATCATAACGGCGCAGACTATCACCTTGCGCTAATAGAATTCGCAGATCAACAACTCACTGGCTTTGGGTTACAGACCGCCATATGGGATCTAGGGTTCTGGCTGGAAGCAGCCTACGTCAACGGCGACAAGGACTACCTCAGGCTGTCTACAGGAGTGGATTACTCGTTCAGCGAAAACACCTTCGCGCAGATTGAATATCACTACAACGGTGCCGGCAGCGATGATCATAACGATTACCTTGCCAGTCTCGGCTCTACACCGTACCAACGCGGCGGTGTGTTCCTGCTGGGTGAAAACTATATTATGCCAAGTTTCACCGTCCGGCTTTCAGCACTCTGGTTTGTTGCAACACAGGCCATCTACAACCTTGACGATAATTCTGCATTTTTAGCTATTTCTGCGGAGTACAACATCGCCGAGAATTTCTATGTGGATTTCGGCTATTACCACTTTTCTGGCGATGATTTTTCTCTTACGGAAACCGGTCTACCGGATTTCCAATCAGAATACGGGCCTAACCCTGATACCCTTTTTACAAGTATCAGGTACTATTTTTGAACCCAGGAGATATGCATTAAACATGGCGACTCACCTAATAGACAAAGATCACCCTGCCCGACATGAAAATCTAATCAGAGATTGACCTTTCCATCTGTAGGCTAATACACCAATGGCCTCTCAGTCACTGACCACTCTGCGCCGAAAAACGGTTTTCTCCAACTTTTATGCTAAAGATTTCTTATGAGGATACCTTTGCCATCAAGGGAAAATACGCTTCATAATTCCTATTCTCATACTACAGAGTCTAAAGCCTTTGAGCTTCTCGTGCTGACTACGCCTAGATCTGGTGAGGTTCGGGGTGCTACATGGCCGTAGACTGATCTTGAAAATTAGCTATGGACGATGCCCAGTTCACGAATGAAAGCAGCAGTGGCGGTCGAAGGGGATCTCGTAGCCGACGATACCGATCTGCTCTATTGGTATCGATGAACGCGCGGAAGGGTATAGACCGCCCACAAGGGAACCCCCTATGGGTTCCTGCGATGACCTCAATAAGTCAGTTATTTTTGGTTAAAGGACAATACCCTGCGTATTTGCATTATTACGCCCAGGAGAACTTGCACTGCTGGATCCTTTAATCGACAACACAATCGAGAAAAATTTGATTATTCTTGCGGTCTTCCTCCGGCTCTATAATGTCTCCAGATGGATCCACTGCTACCAAAACCTGATGGACGCCGCTGGCGAGCGACAAAACAACCGTGAAATTTTCGCTCTCGCCAGCTGCCAGCCAAGGTAAGCGTAAGTACTGACGTTCGCTGTAACGATTATCTGGAACCACATCAATGCCGATGTCACTGACATCCATGGCGCCGCAGTTGGACACCCGAAAATGTAATGTGCCCGCATCGAAGTCAAGGTCAGTGATTGCCAAATCAGAGCCTAGCTGATTAATGGTTTCAATCGGATAAATCACTAATTCATCGACCCGCAATACGCGAGTACAACTATGCTCATGATGCAAATGCCCACCGTACCGATGATCGACGCTCACCCCATGAATATGCAAATTCGCGCCTGCCTGCGCTACCGTTACTCGACCTTTTTCTGGCTGAGTGTCAAAAAAGCCACAGCAATCCCAATCGAGCGCATCACCAAGATACTGAATCCCCGCTTCCGTTTCGGTGGAAGGTTTGTCTGATAGCAGATAATGCTGCAACGAATCGTAGATAGAGGAACCGAGTCCAGCTGTGGGCCCGCTGTTGGTGTTGCGACTGCCCTGGTTCAGACAAAGTTTCGATGCCACAGTAATAACGAGGTCGTCCCACTGACATTTAGCTCTAACACCGTACAAATCAGCTGGTTTATCGAGGCTATCGATAGCCGCCGCAACCCAATCAGCCAATCGCCAGTCGGATTTCGAATTCAGCGATAACAAATCGATCGAATAACCCATATCGGTAGCATCAGAGCTAAAGCACACATAGGGAAAATGGTCACTGCCATCACCGGGGCACACCTTGTGAATCCCGCCGGTATTAGCATGACACTTGAAAATATCCGTTTCTGCATCGCTCTCATCATAAACAAACATGAGTTCACCATTATCAATGCTGGTGGTAGTGCCAAGCCCTAAAATGTCTCCCCTCAGCGGTATGCGGGCTAACGGAAGATGCTCCTTAATATCACCCTGAACCAGATCAATAATTGTATTGGCGATGGTCAAATGGATCCCGGGTTGCTTTATCACGTACTTCTCCTTTTGCATCGATACTGATTATGCACCGAAAATTATGCACCCAAAACCGTTCACCCTTTGCTACCAGGGGAAAATACGCTTTATAATTCCTATTCTCCAGCCTGGAAAAAGCACAGCCCTCATGGCTAGTCGGCTTTATCAACAACAAAAACTGGTCGCTACGGCAACCTCAACGGTAAGAATCATTCCTGTTAAGTAGCTTACGATGATAAACCTGAGCCACCCATCATGACGTTGCGGGCATTCCGCCTGCCTTGACGTATTCGAGCACCACGCGGTCAGTGTAATGAAGCTGAGCCGCTGCGCGGCGTAGCGAATCACTGGCGTGATCGTCTCTATTCATCCGCGTCAGAAAAAAACGCGACCCTTCGACCACGTGGACTTGGCACTTTCTGTTCCTCGGGTAATTCACAGAGTCTGTCCATCCGCGTGACAGAACCATCGACATATTCCCAGATCAATTGCTCACCTTCCATATAACGCCGAACCACGACCGGCCCCCAGCCTAAGACATGAAAATCCAGCACACGCTCGTTCCAGATCATGCTGGCGGACGTGCGGTTGCAGTATTCCCTGCCGCCGACCGTAAATAATACAGAGCCCTCTGTATCGTTGGTGTTAAGACCCGCTGTACTGTTCGGGCCATAATCATGAATGACCCCCGCGGACGTTACGATTGTTCGCGAGCCACATTGTTCCACTCGCTCAACATGACCTACTTTGCCTTCAGTACCCACCCACAAGCCACGAATATCATCCGCACCTTCAACCAGAGGTTCAGTGCACTCAGCAAGAACTGGCAACGGGAAGTGATCGTACCCACACCCCGGCGTGTTGGCCTTTGGGATATCCGCTGCGACCCTACCGCTGCCATCTAATGTGTTTAGCTCGCAATAATTAATAGTACTGCCATCACCCGCCAAGGTGACGGCATCAATGGTCAATGGCGGCCTGGCTGAAAAAAAAACGAATATAAACGCGACCAAGAACAAGGACAGTAACAAGAGAGGAACACCAAACAGCAATTTTTTCATGAGTCTCACAAGTCCCTTAATTGGGCCAGTAAATATATTCATCACCGACTTCGAACAGCTCGGCGATATAGTCAGAGTGAAAGTGCGTCAAGAAGATCCCCTGCAATCGGTCCATCGGCAGATTACCGACAGACAGATTTTTCGTTGAACCAGCGCCGGAATCGATCACATAGAAATGGTCAGGTGTCAGCACTGCGATACAGGCCTGGGCCTGGTCTGTCACCCCAAGCGGGGATGCGCTGCCGCAGACATAAACTCGAAGGCTTTCCGACGCAGGTAGGCGCTCGGTCGCTTGCTGAACAAACGCACCGGCAATCCGATCAAGCGCAAAATCTTGAACGGCCGGCACCTTGAGTGAGACGCGAACAAGTCCGGCAATGATCATCAACCCGATGAAAAACAGTATGGACTTCTTCATTTTTTGACCTCCATTAACCGATCAGTTTGGGTTTGACTGCACAAACTTAATGACAATCGCGGACAACTCTGCCGCCGCATCGTCCTGTATAAAATGGCCGGCGCCTTTGAGGATGGTATGCATCTGCCCTTTTGCACCCGGCACTGTCTCAATCCAACGCCTTTCCCCGCCTTTGGTCACCGGATCCGAGTCTGAAAAGGCCGTTATAAATGGCTTTTCAAACCCTGCGAACACCTGCCAGGCAGCCTTATTTGCAGGAATCGCTGGGTTGTCAGAAATAATGGGCACGAGCGATGGAAATTGCCTGGCACCTGCCATGAACGCCTGGGACGGAAAAGGCGCCGACCATGCCCGGTATTCTTCTTCATCGCAGCTGTTCAGGCTCCCCTTCATAACCTCGGCTGGATGAAAATCAGGATGATCGTCACAGTGACGCACCCAGTACATGAACTGGGGGCGATCTTCCATTGGGCCTGACAGCTTGCCGAACATCTCCTCTGCGGGCAGCGCGGGCGTGTTGTGCAGCAATTCATTTAGTTTTTCTGACATTTCCTCGGGTATACCCGCACCATCGGGCATACCGCCATTGGCCAGAACCACACGTGCAAACCGCGCCTGGTTTTCAGCCACTACGCGCAGGCCTATGAGACTACCCCAGTCCTGGCAAATCAGCGTTACATCCCTCAGGTCCAGCACCTCCATGAACCCTTTCATCCAAGAGACATGATTAACGTAGGTATAGTCTGCACGGTCTACGGGCTTGTCTGACTTACCGAACCCAACGAGATCCGGAGCAATCACTCGATAGCCTGCCTCAACCAAGACAGGAATCATCTTTCGATACAGGTAGGACCAGCTTGGCTGCCCATGCAAGCACAGAAGCACCTCGCCTTTTCCCTCGTCCACGTAGTGCATAAGCAGGCGAGAACCATCACCAGCATCGACTTCCGCATAATGGGGTTCAAAAGGGTAGTCCTTGAGGTTTTCAAAACGGCAATCAGGGGTGCGGACGATTTTCATAAAAACTCCTTTTGAGCATGTGCCTTTGAGCATGTGCCTTTGAGCATGTGCCTTTGAGCATGATTGGCTTATCTACTCGACGCTGCCCGAGAGCTCATCAGCGTGCGTCATGCACTATGGCTGCCACTATACCGATAATTTTAATGCTTAACATTATTTATCGAGATCAATTCCCGATCAAATACACGTTTAGCATGAAAAATACACCGAAGAGCAAGAGAGGTTCGGTCCGCAGCGTGTGCTAGCGCCCTGCCTTCTCAAAACTGACCACTGGTTCGAAGTCGATTATCATTTTGTTTTCCTTAATGTGCCGACATGAGCGAATCAACTGATGGCCAGAGAGCCCGAAATCTAACCACTCAGGTTTCTCTGATGGAGGCTGCTGAAAAACTGATTTTTCGACACGGCATTCACCATGTCGCTGTTAAAGACATCGTGAGGGAAGCCAATCAGAAAAACGAATCTGCCCTGCAGTATCATTCTCCAAGGAACCCAGATCGCTCGGCAAAGGCAATATCAACGCCTACTGCCCTACTATTGTATTGGCGATAGTCAAATGGATCCCGGGTTGCTTTATCACGTACTTCTCCTTTAGCATCAATACTGGTTATGCACCGAAAATTATGCACCCAAAACCGTTCACCCTTTGCCACCAAGGGAAAATACGCTTTATAATTCCTGTTCTCACTAATCGAGAAACCAAGGCGGAACCACTGCACACCTTCGTTGTTGATCGCAATGAGTGTCGTCGAGCCGAGACCACTGCCCAGGGGGGTGACATCACTTAAACCCGCTTTTCGAGAGTAGGGAAGCGTCACCGCGGGTAATTCTTCTCAGCTAAGTAATGGTGCCTCTGTGTCACCGCTGATGAGTAGACAGAAAGCTCAGCAGCATGGCGTGACCCCCTTGGGTTATTTCAGGGGGTTTGTATCCGCGGGATGTGAGCCAGACGAAATGGGTATTGGCGCTGTATTTGCGGTGGCAGTATTGCTACTGGTCATCCATTTGGTATGACGGGTGCTCGTATGTGGGCCAAGTACTGCGGGAATTGAAACCATGTGGTGAACGGTATGTGGTCGTCACCATGTGTGTGGCGACAGGTGGGGCGCGGCAGGCTTTTTAGAGGCGTACTAAGTTCGGGACGACTCGTTACGCGGTTTGAATCCCGCTTTGATTAATTTGCAATGTTATGTACAGGGCCACAAGGAGGAAACAATGACGGACTTAACTGTGCGGCAAATTGACTTTGACGTCGATGAGACCGATTTCATCTGGAATCCGGCGAACCCTGCTTTTTCTGTGCTCATGAACCAAATCACGTTTTTTGTGGTGGGATTTGAAAGGTATATGTGTCGTGTCATGCGCGATGCTGAGGCGCGAATAGCCGATCCCGCGGTGATGGAAGAAGCTGTGGCTTTTCGCAGGCAGGAAGCAATCCACGCACAAAAGCACACCCAGCATGCACGCGGTTTAATTGCCCAATACCCAGCACTGCAAGGGGTGCTGGACAAGACGCTGGCTAGTTACGACGAGGTTTACCAGTCGTACCCACTTGAGTACCACTTGGCGTATGCGGGCGGTCTGGAAGCTATTTTCACACCATTTTTTCGTATGATTTTAGATCATCGTGCCGCGCTCTTCGGTGAAGGAGATGCCAATGTGGCTTCTCTGTTTATCTGGCATTTCTGCGAAGAAATTGAGCATCGAAGTTCGGCCTACGATGTGTATAACCACGTGGTGGGTAGTCATTGGTTTCGCATACGAAATACAGGGGCCTTCCAAAAGCATACCCGCGGCCTATTCGACATGATTAAGCTCGAGTTTGAGAGCATTGTGCAGGATGTGCCTGTTGAGGCTTATAGTGATAATCCTCTGGGGCAGATACCCGTTTGGGCACAGCTTCGTTCAGCACTGGGGGTGCTTGCATCACAGTTTCCCTGGCACGATAGTGTTAATCAGCCGCTGCCTGAGTACTACGATGAGTGGCTTGGACATTGGCAGGCGGGCAGAGACATGTCACAAATTTATGGTAAGACTCCGAGTACCGTGTGAGCGAAACAGCACAAACCTTTGTTCAACTCGCTAACCAGCTTGGAGGCTTCCACCCAGACGCTATCGCAAGCTGGGGCTTTGTAAAAAGCCCGCTCGCACTATCTCACTGGACCATGAACGTCGTAGAAATACTACTCATCACCGGAGCGTTGTGGGGCTTGGTCCACGCCGTTTCCCGCTTTAAACAAGGTCACGTTGTCTATTTGGCGTTTTGGCTTGCTTCAGTAGTGTTCATGCTGGCGCTGGAGATCCCGGTCTATTTCCCCGACAAACTCGGTGGCGATGAGACCAGTTTATTCTTTATACACAACGAATTTACGGTGCAGTTCTTTTTTGGCCGAGCGCCACTGTATATTTTGGCACTGTACCCCGCAGTGATGTATTCGTCTTTCGTATTGGTCAAGCAAGCTGGTTTGTTTGAAGGGCGCTTTGGCGCGCTGTCAGGTGCGGTCGCCGTGGGATTGGTGCACCATGTTTTTTATGAAGTTTTTGATCATTACGGCCCCCAGTACGGTTGGTGGCTATGGAATTACCCTAATTTTAACGGATCGCTGGCATCGGTCCCGGTCTCCAGTATGGTGAGTTTCGCCTTCATTGGCCCCATCGCGTTGACCTTGGCGACTCGGCTGTTAGTGACGACTGACCGCTATGAAGAGAGTGTTAGCCTTAGCCGGATCAGTTCCCGAATCCAGTTTGGAGTGCGAGCGGTGGCCGCCGGATTATTAACGCCAGTGTTCTTCGTATTGCTAACCGCGGACACCTGGTATGAACTGCTCGCTATTGAATTAACGACACAGCGGGAGGCCTTCACCGCCATCGCGTTACTGGGCTCAGCGTTAACGCTCACCGTGCTGAAGTTCTCTCGCATAACTGAATTCTCGATGTCGGGACTGCTGACCTTTTCTAAAGCCTACTTGTTGCTATTCCTTGCTGTATTTCTAGCGCTTTGGTTGTACGCACTGCCAGACTACCTAGCCGCTGTTGATGGGGTGACGTCGTGGGGATCGCGCACAGGCTCATTGCCCTATGCGTTGGGGTGCATTGCCCTGGGTATCTTTTTCTTGCTGAGAACTCGGTCGGCAGAGCAGGGCACCTAGACCGGCATCCTGGTGGCAGCATTTCGCTGATGCGTAGCCCTGTGAGCAGACGACTCCAGAGGATAGTAAGAACAAACCACGTTTTTGCACAACCAGCCGTGTATATCAGTGCCCTAAAACATGGGGTTGATCGTATTCAACTCTGAGGCGCGACCCCGTCCTGAGCTGGAAACAAATCTTAGATCCTCGCCAGCCCATGCATCTGGAACGGACACCATCGCTCAAGCGCAGCGCGCCCGACAATACCAATCCATTTAGCGAGGGCTAATATAGAAATAATGCTGACCAAAAAACCAATATATCTAGTTTTCTAAAGGTCCGGGACCTGGAGCCAGGAAAGGAAACTTGTCAGACAACAAAGCATCTTCCATAAGGCATGCTTAGAATTAATGTTGGGGAAGGCAATTTTCCGCCAGAGAATGGTCAATGTCAGACTGGGAAGTTGGTGCGTTTACTCTGGCACTTTACCCCGGGTAATTACTCCGACCCCGTCCTTACGTGCCGAAGACCGCAAGACCGACCGTGGTGCGGAGAAGATGTGGGACTAGGCATCTGCCACCCGATGTTCTTATACTTCAGATAACGAACTAACTACTCATGAACTGATAAGGGAAACTCAAATGTCTGAGCAACGAGGTAGGCGCAGTTTCTGGACCTGGGGTTGGCAAAGTGATGAGCCCAGCCAGGCCGAACGAGAAGAGATGGCGCAACAATTATCTGCAAACTATGGGCGCGAGGTGAAAGCGCCGCCAATACCTTTGATCGATGATATCGAGTTACGTGATCCCCGTCTTAAGGTTCCGGATACGCTGGCTGAAATTGTTACCTGTGACAAGACAGAGCGGATCATCCATACCTATGGAGGTCATTTCCTTGAGTTAAACCGGGCATTAAAAGGTGACTTTGCGGAACCGCCTGATGCGGTCGCTTACCCGGCTAACGAAACGGAACTCGAATCGGTGCTTGACTGGTGCGACAGTCATAGCTTTGCAGTTATTCCTTATGGCGGCGGGACGACTGTGGTGAACGGGGTCAGTATTCCGGCAACCGTAAGTGGCGCGGTTACGATTGATCTGGAACGACTCAACCAGGTTCTGGAAGTTGATGAGATCTCGCTTGCTGCCAGGATACAGGCTGGTATTTTTGGACCGGACCTGGAGAGTGCACTTCGCCCCCAGGGTTTTACCCTTCGGCATTTTCCGCAAAGTTTCCCATGGTCAACGCTGGGCGGTTGGATAGTTACTCGTTCCGGCGGGCACTATGCCACCAATCACACTCACATCGATGACTTTGTTGAATCCATGCGCATGCTGACACCGAGTGGGTGGTGGGAATCCAGACGATTGCCAGGCAGTGGTGCAGGTCCCAGCCCAGACAGGATGATCATGGGATCTGAAGGCACACTGGGAATTGTGACTGAAGCCTGGATGCGTATCCAACGGCGCCCCACGTTTCGTGCATCGGCTGGAGTTCTTTTTCCATCATTTGAATCTGCCTACACGGCATGCCGACACATTGCCCAGGCAAAATTGTGGCCGGCTAACCTGAGGTTGCTCGACCCGAGCGAGGCGAGCAGAGCAGCTGGTCTTGATGGCAAACAAGCCCTGCTGATCATTGGATTCGAGTCCGCCGAGGTGCCGCAAGGCAACTTTATCCAGGAAGCGGTGAAGATTGCGCGCGAATACCAGGGGTTGATTGCAGATGAAGACATTCGTACCTCGGATGGGAGTGGTGAAACGACAGGTCGAGAAGGTGCCGTTGGAAATTGGCGTAGTTCTTTTATCGGTGTGAACGCGGGTTTGACCAATGGTCTTGGTGTCGTTGGTGACACCTTTGAGACAGCGATTACCTGGGATCGCTGGCCTGAATTCGATGCGGTGGTCAGAGAGGAGGTTACCAAAGTGTTAAATGAAGTATTTAATGGTGCCGGAACACTGTCGTGCCGGTTCACCCATGTCTACACCGACGGGCCAGCGCCCTACTATACTTTCAGTGGCTTGAGCACTCCCGGCGGTGAGGCGGAACAGTGGCAAGCGATAAAGGACGCCGCTAGTGAGGCGGTCATAAAGGCAGGGGGTACAATTACCCATCACCATTCGGTTGGTCGCATGCACAGAAAAGGGTGGAGCGAGCAACGCCCGGCGCTTTTCGAGGCAGCCTTAAAAGGTGCGAAAAAGCAGCTGGACCCGAACGGCATACTCAATCCCGGTGTATTGTTTGATTCGTAGTGTTGATGGTGATTTGAGAATGACTTGAGAGAGTCTCGATACATTAAAATCAGCGAACACACTGGCCACAGTTAAAGCAGAGCGCACATGATTACAGGAATGCCAAGAATCGCTATAGCAGTGAACGACTTTGATGGCATCGTCACCCTCTTTCGTGATGTTTTTGGGATGCCGGTTATCGACATATCGGATACCAGTGTCGACAGTCTTGGTGCCAGGCTGGGTATGTGCGTTCCGCCGGGCGGCAGCAATATTGAGCTAATGTGCCCAGCGAATCCGGAGGCGCCGTTGAGTCAGAGCCTGGAACGGTTTCTGGGTCGACGTGGGGAGGGACTGTTTGCGCTGATGCTGGAAGCTCCCGTTCCCGATGATGAAGCCGAGATCCTGCTTGATAATGGTCTGAATGTTTTACCGCTGATGGAAGGCACAGCTGGTAGAGACATCCATCCAAATTCGACACACGGTGTGTTGATTCGTGTCTACCCGGATGGCTCTTTTCAGGGACAGCAGGCGGAGACTGAACTTTCATTAAACCTGTCGGGCATTGTAAAAGTGATGATTGCCGTGAATGACGTTGATCAAGGATCATCAGTCTATGGTAAAGGGATTGGCCTGCCTCTTGATCCAGTTGTCACTGACGAAGAACAAGGTGTTACGTATGCACGATGTTATCCGCCGACGGGAGGAATGATAGAACTGGTCAGCCCGCAGGATGCGTCGAAAGCGTCGGCTGGCTCTATAAAAGAGCATCTGGATAGCAGGGGTGAGGGCATGTATGCCATTGTGTTGCAGGCACCGGATGTCGGCTTTGTTAGCGATAACCTGTCATCGAGAGGGATTGACGTTCGTACTGTAGACGAAGGGGTCATCGAAGTCGATGTGTTCGGTGCTCGTATTCGTATCGAGTCGGTTCGCTAGAAGAGAGCTCTGTTGATTTTCGCTACTGGAAAACATTGCCGCTGTGGAAGCGGCGAGGATTGCAATAAATTGACGCAGGTGTCAAAAATCGTGGGTGGCAAGAGGTGGAATCGAACTTGCGAATAACGGACCTGAACATCACTCGCTATATTTTCTTTAAAGGACGCTAACAAACTTCCCCAGCAAGCCAAATGCCAGCGGGATGACCAACTGGAAAACCGTGGTCAGCGCTGCCAACAAAACCCAGGCTCGGAATTCATCACTGCCAAAACTGAAGGCATATACGTTCATACCAAAATGAGCGGCAACGAGGTAAATGAGCACCTTATTCACGCCCAGCTTGTAACCGATTGAAACCGCAACCACGGACAAAATTGATTGCTCTTAAGCACAGTCTTGAAATCGATACCCATTGCCCCTATGCCAACACAAGCAAAAACACAGCTAAACCAGAATTGATGTAACCCAGAGCCACTCCAACAGCTACAAGTCGATCATTCATCGTTCTGCTCTTCGTCTCAGCTTTGATTTGAACGATATGACCAACCGCGACGGCGGCAACAGAAACAACAACCAACTGGTACAGGATGATTCTCGACAGGCCAAGCACAAAACAGCTCTGTGCCAAGCGGGAAACAGGGCCAGGTTGCGAAGGAAACACTACTTCCCAGCGATCAACTGTTTTCCGTACTACAGCGATAAGAAGCAAGCCAATGATAGGAAGATCAATTCTGATATCAATGGTCGCAAACAACGTCACCAATAATGATTCATAGAGGATAAAGAGACATGCAGGCGCGATGGCAAGATACAAAATCCATGATGCTCCCGCCCGAGTGCGAATAGGAAGCAGGGATGCCGTACAAAGGAGAACGATCAAACCTCCGAGGAACAATACGTGGGTTTCAGCGATCTGCATGGATGTTGGTTTTGGTCCGAGGCTACTGGCCTCACCAGGGTTCATTGTAAACCATCAACAGAAGCGGCGACCCTGAAGAACCTTCTAGAAGGAATCGATACATCCAGGCCACAGCAGGAACTATCGAAAAGAAGCGGTTTAATAAAACTATTCTCCAGCAAATATAGTCGTTGCCAGGCAGAAATTTGGTTTGTTTTACCTTGGCAATGATATTTATGTGTGCACTAATACAAATGTTTGGCGCTCTACCACAGCGAGCAAATTTTCTACTCGTTTGGCAGGTGGACAAGGTGCAACTCAGTTACCTCAAGAGATTACAGGCTTACTGGTAGAACCTATCGACGGAATCTTGATGAAGCGATCGCTGGTGAAATTTCGCTGACATTAATTAAGCGCGATTCTAATTCGCATTTTGATGTACACGGCGGAGTAATTTGGAAATGAAAAGACGAACACTAGTTAAAGCTGGTCTCACCTTGCCAATCGGCGCATCGATTCTTGGTTGCGCGCCTGATAAGGATTTAGGTTCCATGAGTGCAGGGTATGAGGAAGGTATGTACCTTGCCGAAAATTTTGCGCCGGTCATGGAAGAGCAGACGCTGACAGAACTCAGAGTGACTGGAACAATTCCGGAAGAGCTGATTGGCCGGTTCTTGCGAAATGGTCCGAACCCACCCGGCGACGTAAATAGCGCGAAACATCATTGGTTTACCGGGAAGGGTATGGTCCATGGGGTTCGACTTGAAGATGGCCGGGCGGACTGGTATCGAAATCGCTGGGTAGAAGGTGATTCGCCAAACACGAACGTGATTGGTCATGCAGAAAGAACCTTTGCGATTGTTGAATCCGGCGGTGCACCAACTGAGCTTAGTTACGAGTTAGAAACAATCGGCAGGGCCAACTGGGGCGGCTACACTGCGCATCCAAAAATTGATCCCGATACCGGAGAGATGCACGCCATTTGTTATGACTGGGCTAATCTGCAGGACCATGTGAAATATCTGGTGATTGATCCTGAGGCCAATGTCAGTAAGTCTATGGACATTCCCATGCAGGGTATGTCGATGATTCATGACATGAGCCTGACGCAAAACTATGTGGTGATTTATGACCTACCGGTAACGATTAGCTTTAAAGCGCTGGCGATGGGTTATGACTTTCCGTTTCGTTGGGACAATGGCCATGAGCCCAGAGTCGGACTGATGCCGCGAAACGGCACACCTGAAGAAATCATCTGGAGTTCCATTGAACCTTGTTATGCCTATCATCCGATGAATGCTTATGAGGATGAAGCCGGGAACGTTGTAATCGATATTTGTCGTTACGACAACATGTTCCTGCAAGATGTTAACGGTCCTTTCGGGGACAGTTTACCGCGGCTTGATCGGTGGACCATTAACCCCGCTCTTGCCAAATTAAGTGAAGAGGTGATTGACGAGCGAACCCAGGAATTCCCTCGCTGCCATCCGGACCTCAACAGTAAACCGTACCGATTCGGTTATGCGCTCAGGACGGAAGGTAAGAGCTTCCCCGCGATCCAGAAACACGACCTGAAAACAGGAGAATCAACCGCATTTGAATTTGGTGCAGGGAGACACGGTGCTGAACCTATCTTTGTGCCGAGGGACGATGCAGAGGCAGAAGATGACGGTTACCTTATGACCTTCGTCTATGATGAAACCTCGGATGCCAGCGAGCTGCTGATCGCAGATGCCCGCGACCTCACGAGACCTGCTTTGGCGAGTGTTCATGTACCGAGAGTCCCCTACGGATTTCATGGAAACTGGCTGCCGGATTAGCAGATAGACTGCATCCCGCCTGTTTTATGTCAAACCATCACTATCCGCTGAATCATGCGATACAGCGATTAGGCGCGTTTTGCCAGGACGATAAAAGAATGTGAAAAGTAGTTTCTAAAACGAGCGGGCAACGTTTTCAGCAACCCTTTTTTTTTGAATCCAGTAAATCTTTTCTATCTTCAAGCCGGACAACTGACAAAGTGTGTTCAATGCGATCGGGTCAAACCAACAGGTATGTTCTTCGTGAACAGAGGGTTGGTTATACCGCCAGATTTTAAATGTTTGTTTCGAATAAAAAGGGTTCGGGGTAGTGATCACCAGGGTCCCGTCTGGCGCAAGGTGGCGTGACATGTTTTCCATGAACAGGCCGGGGTTGGGTAGATGTTCTATCAGTTCCCCTGCAACGATCGTGTCAAACATTTGCCCAAGATCCATTGTGATGACGTTCTCATGTCGAACATTGAATCCTGTGTCCTTAAGAATCTCGATGCCTTCCGAATCAATATCAACACCGAGGGTGTCTGAATTCAGGTCACATATCTGCTTAAACAGAGAAGTTGCGGTCTTCATTTCCAGCTGGCTGCCAGTGTCTCGCTTGCTTCTGCGGGAATCGACGATGCCCATGTCGAGAACACGCCCTGTTGAGGATAGTAAGAACAAACCACGTTTTTGCACAAACAGCCGTGTATATCAGTGCCCTAAAACATGGGGTTGATCGTATTCAACTCTGAGGCGAGTCTGCCCGGCTAGAGCTGGAAACAAATCTTAAATACCCGCCACATCAGGGCAGCGGGAATCGGCACGAACTAACTGGCCGAACCAGAGACCCAACCTCGGATCTCCGGCTCAAACCAAATGGCCTTTACAGGCAATACAGATCAAATGCAGCCTATTCTGAACCTTTGACCTGATCGATTAGCACAAGGATGAAATTGGCAATCACAAAGCCGGCAACGGTAACCATAAAGTTATCGATCACCGTGTTTAAATACACGCCCGCAACCGGAATGGCATCAAGCCCATTTGCGAGGGTTGGAATGGCAAGCGCCGCTACGGTGTACGCCATCCGCATGGCCGCATCCGCCAATGGGTTCATAACCCCATTGACGAGACCCAGAGCGATCAGGGCCAATGGCCAATAAGGCATCACATCGGGCACGACCGTCGCGGCTAGCGCTACAACAATGGACAAGCAGAGTAAGATTTGATTTGAGTTCATCGTTTTTCCCTTTTTTTATTATTTTTATTTTTAAAAAGCAGCGTTACCTAACGCTTTAACTTATCAGAAATTACCCTGGATCACATCGAAGCGTCTTTCGTGCTCTAATGGTTTGTAATTCGAGTCCTCATCAATTTCTCGCAAAGAGCACTCTGATACCTTTTGAATTTAGCATAGTCAGTGAACCATAGCATCTGATTGCGCCCTTATGCTGGTGATGATTAGTCCTGGACGCCTGGAGGGTAGGCAGGAATCTCTTGTTTATGAGTACAAGGGGAACCTGTACGGAGAAAATCACGAATATGGTCTACTTTCGTGATTTTTTAAGCCCGGATTCAACGCGGCGAAAATGGCGCGGCACACCGACCCCAATCAGAGATTCCCTGGCGCTAGAGGGCCGATCCCAGGCAGCCGATAGCCATGACGGCAATCAGCACAAAGGTCCCCTGCGCTCCTATCAACCTGGGATAGTTTGCGCCTGGATAAGTCCCCAGCCCGTAAGCGTGCAAAAGTCGCAGGACAAAAAGTGACAGACCAAACCCCTGCAACAGAAGTTGCGAGGCACCCTGGATCTCAAGAACCAATAGCAGCAACAACGCAATCGGCACATTCTCAATGAAGTTTGCTTGAACGCGCAGTGCGGCATCAGGTTGCCAGGCAGGGACCTTACCCGTCCGCAACCGGGCATACAGGACAAAATTCGCGAGTACGACAGCCAGTAAAGCATGCAAGCCGACATACAGCGCGGTCACTGGAATCAACCCTGACATCTCATTAATACCCATTACAGAATTCCCCACACAACAAGTCCCAGCCCTGCCAGAGAAAGAACGAGCCCAATGTAACTGTACTGGTCCAGCCAGAACAGCCCGAAGGCTTCCGGAGATCCCTTTTCAGCAGTGGGTGCTTCCCCGGGAGACAAAGCGTGAGGCAGTCCGCCAACCCACAAAATTAACAGGCCATGAAACGCCATCCCCAAACCCATAGCGACTATCCAGAATTCAGACATCCAATTCCCCTTGTTTTTATTGTTAGCCCTATCCTAGGGCTCGATAATAACTTCTTCTTTCACCATAAAAAGCGAAATGCTCTCCATGTCGACGAAATTGGGTGCATCGTTCCCCTGATCTTCTCGCATCTGTCTTGAGCCGATCGCGCGTCCAGCGGTCTCTATATCAGGCCACGAAATCTCTGTAATACCATCGTAAACCGGGCTTACTGTTTCCTGTGAATCTGCCCGTGTGTGAATCTGCACATAACTTAGCGCCTCTTCTGTTAGCGCTGCAATCGGGCCATGGGTGTGCCACCAGTGATGCTGAAATGCCTCCAGTGTCAGGCCCGGCTTCTTACGGAAAGGGTACACACCTTTTACCCTGTCTGCCGTGATGTATTCTGCAGTCCTCACTACCACGCGCTCCATACCCGATAGACAGGATTGAACCTCGAGCCCTTCGGCAAGCAACCCCCCGATACCGATCACACAAGCAGCTATGGCTATAGACGAGTCATCAAACCACAACTCTGCTGAGCCGGAGAAGGCAGGCGACTCCTGACCAGGCAGCGCTCTGGCCTGGACATAACCCTTAATCTCCGGAAACGCTGCTCGAATCGCAACCTCAGCATCATGACCCTTAAATCGAAAAGGGTCTTCACCGGCATTTATCAAGAAACAGGTTTTATACATGAAGAGTCCTATAAAAGGGGTTGTACCGCTGCACGCGCTATTACCAGATACACCAACACCGTCCCAATCGGCTAACCGCCAGTTTACACTCTAACCAGCCACCAGGCCTGAGCTCAGTGAATGCAACGTAACGGGCTTGCGGAAGAATCTCGAGTTCATTGCGGAGAGGTTTTCATCTTGGTATTTAATCTATTCTACAGTCTTAGAGAATGATTCATGTTTTTCGGAAGAAAAATATAATATCCCGATTTCGTTATCGGCTCGAAAGCTAACTCATACGTTGCCAGGTTTTGAACAAACTCCCATATGATATTAATGCAACATTAAAAAACAGACGGGTGCGCAGCTCGTTCAGGGACACTTCCCCCAACTACTCAGTAACTGGGGATGTCTCTGCAAGCTGATTTTTGGCAACAAGATCCTCACGCAACGTTCGGGAGGCGAGATAATAATGCAACGCTGACCAGATGTTTCCAGCAACCGCGAGGATTAACAGCGAGTAGCGGATGGATTCTTCACCATACTCTGGTTTTAAGGTGTCAGATAAGAACCCCGCAAACACAGGGCCAAGCCCAAGCCCGATCAGATTCAATACAAACAACAGGATCGCTGATGCAGTAGAGCGCATGGCCGGTGGCACCAGCGTTTGTGTCATCGCAAAGGTTGGGCCCAAATACATTGGTCCAAGAATGGCACCGGGAATAGCCAGGACAATCGCCAGCATCGGATCTCCGGTGGTATAAAAAAACACCGCGAACGGCACACTAATAATTGTCGCAATACCAGGTACACCCATGTACCAGCGCTTATCCTTCTTACCCATCCGATCGCCAAGATAGCCGCCCAGATAGGTGCCGATCATCCCGGTAAGCCCGATCAAAAAAAGGTAGGTTGACGTTTCGGCCAGCCCAAACCCATGCACGCGCATAAAAAAGGCGGGAATGAACAGACCCACGCCATATCCCACGAAAGCATGCAGCGCACCTGCGAATGATAAATGCCGAAACGCCTTCAGGCCCCACAAAAACCTGATTGTATCCGCTAACGGGACAAGATCTTTTTGTACCTGCACATGGTCCGGTTCAGAGTGTCCACGGGGAGGTTCTCTAACAGTGAAAAACACCACAATGGCGACGATGATGCCAGGCAGGCCTACCACCATGAACGCCATGCGCCAGCCAAAGTACTCTCCTATCCAGCCACCCACTAGCGTGCCAATGGCGGCGCCAATGGGAATCCCAAGGGCATAGGTCGAGAGCGCCGTTCCCCGCTCTTCTTCCGGGTACATGTCAGAAATCAATGAATGAATTGGCGGCGAGCAGCCTGCTTCGCCAATACCTACGCCAACCCTTGCAATCAACAAGGTACCGAAGCCTTTGGCAGTCGAAGTGAACATGGTCATCACGCTCCAGATCACCAGCGCCAACGCTACGATGTTTTTGCGGACACCCACATCCGCCCAACGGGCGATGGGTATGCCGGCAAAGGTATAGAAGATGGCAAACGCGATACCCCCAAGCAGGCCTAACTGCGTATCTGATAAATGGATCTCCAGCCGGATGGGCTCGATCAGAATGGAGAAAATCTGTCGATCGACAAAATTAATAATGTATACC
Organism: Gammaproteobacteria bacterium; assembly: GCA_012961165.1. Taxonomy (GTDB): domain Bacteria; phylum Pseudomonadota; class Gammaproteobacteria; order Pseudomonadales; family Azotimanducaceae; genus UBA9659. Next base: position 22,221 of record DTZW01000115.1, read on the forward strand.
AAGAGAAACAGCGCTAAGGCATAGCTGCGGTAGGACGGTGTTATAGATAGGGCTTTTTCTTCTTCGGTCCGGCTCAAATTCTACTCAAATCCACCGGCGTCCGGCGCACATCGCAATTCGTAATCAACACTAATATCATGAACCCCTCTTTAACGCTATGTTTGCGATCCTGAATTGGACGTTGAACAAACTGGATAAATAATTGAGCAAGATGGCAAATTCCCGGAAGGTAGCAGTAGTCGGTGCAAGCGGCGTGGTTGGCCGCGCGTTGGTTGAACATCTGATACAGGGTGAGATACCGGTGGTGGGCCTGTCTCGTCGCCCACCTGCCGACCTTGCTGACGCACCTTTTCAGCCACTCGATCTAACCAGCCCATCTGAATGCGAACAGATCGCGGAATCAACGCTTTCGGACGTGACCCATCTGGTCTATACCGCACTCTTCGAGAAACCTGGCCTGATATCTGGCTGGCAAGAACAGGACCAGATGCAGACCAACCTCGCGATGCTCCGCAACCTCCTCGAGCCACTAAAGACAAGCGGCAAGCTGCGGCATGTCACCTTACTGCAGGGCACGAAGGCCTATGGCGCACATGTAAAACCCATGAAGATACCCGGCCTTGAAAGTGATCCACGGCATCTACACGAAAATTTTTACTGGTTGCAGGAAGATTATCTTCGCGATCTTTGCAGCGGCACAGACCTGCAATTTACAATCTGGCGCCCGCAGGTGATCTTTGGCCACGCATTGCATGCCCCTATGAATATGCTTGCGGCCATCGGCGTGTACGCCGCCCTGCAAAAAGCCGAGGGCTTACCCTTAACTTATCCAGGCGGTCCTTCCGCTGTTTCCGAAGCCATTGATGCCGACTTATTGGCAAAGGCAATCAGTTTAAGTTTCGATAACGACGCCTTCAGCAACCAGACATTCAACATTACCAACGGTGATGTCTTCCGGTGGCAGGACACGTGGCCAGCCCTTGCGCAAATATTTGGCATGGAAACCGGCGAGCCTGGCAGGCGGCTTCTATCAGAGTCACTGTATGACAGGGAGGATGATTGGTCACGGCTGATCAGCCGGTATGGCCTCAAGCCTTATACAATTCGCGAACTGGTCGGCGATTCTTTCTATTATGCAGACGCCATGTTCAACACCTACGGCAATGCAGCGCCGCCACCAGCGATCCTAAGCACTATCAAACTCCGTCAGGCCGGCTTCACGGAATGCGTTGATACAACCGCCATGCTGTCGCGGTGGTTTCACAAGCTGGCACAATTGAGAATCCTGCCACAGCTTCGCTAGGTTTCTATATTCCTGATTCCCCATAGGTGTCTGATGGCCCAGGACCTTCTGGCCCCAACCTACCTTCGCCACCAAAATGGCCTTTACCGGGTACATGGTTCACTTCCACACGAATACCGTCGGGATCTTCAAACAGGATCGAGTAATAACCCGGCGCAAAATGCGACCCGTCCTCAGGACCATGGATGATGTTGGCATCCACTTCTTTTTCGATAAAGGAGGAGATGGCATCAACATCTTCCTTCGTCCTGGCGCGAAAGCAAAAGTGGTGCAAGCCACTGGTATCCTGGTCGAAGCCTACACTTTTCTTAGCTTCCGGCGCCTCTCGAATCAGAATGCCGGTTCGGCTGCCTATACAGTAAAGTGTCGTGTCATTCTTGATCAGGGTTTTCATTTCCAAGAAATGACACAGCTTCTCCCAAAAGGGCAGGCAGCGATCAATATCGTTGACGGTCATCTGGATATGCGCAATACCATTTAACTCAACAGTCATCACCTAATCCTCTTTTGCAGGTCGCCGAATCCACCGGCTGTTTGCTGCAAAATCTTCTATAGCACCACCCGATTTACTCCACCCGTTAAAGCCCGGTTCCAGGTGAGCCACGTTTTTAAAGCCCATCGCTTTCAGGTCTCTCGCGGCATAGGCCGAACGCCCGCCGCCCGCACAAAAAGCCACGATGCGGGCATCTTCCTTAAAATAGTCCCGGTAATAGGGGCTGGCCGGGCTCGCCCAGAACTCTATCATGCCCCTGGCTACATGCACTGCGCCAGGGATCGTCCCAAGCTCTACCAGCTCTTGAATTTCCCGAATATCGATCAGCAGCAGGCCCGGGTTCCCGGAAATTTCATCTTTCAGTTCATCAATCGAAAGGTTCTCGAGGTCTTGCTTGATTTCTTCTACTTCTGCAAAAATGTCAACAATCGCCAATTGAGAGTTCCTTTTAATATCAAAGTTTCAATCCCGCTATCATGGACATTCGATTTTCATGTGTCCAGAGACGTTTATACCGGTTACTCACTGGCATAGAATGCCTTGATGCTTCAGTACTTCGATCATTTTTCAATCTATCACTGGTTTTTCCTTGCGGTTGGAATAGGTATGACGACCGTGGGCTACTTCGTCAAACCTGACCAACCCATGACCCTCAAAACAGTAGCAGAAATAATCACAGAGCCTAGTTCCAAAAGCCCTCCTGCACCAATAGTCCGTGATGACATTTTTTACGACGGAATCTTTTCAGACGACCTGAATGGCAAGGGAACAATTACATGGCCATCCCGACAGATCTACCGGGGGGATGTTCGCGGCGGCCTACCGCACGGCAAAGGCAATATGCTGTTTACGAATGGCAAAACCTATACCGGTGAGCTCAGCCTCGGAAAACTGCACGGCAAGGGTGAACTGCACTGGCCCGATGGCAGCTTTTATCGAGGCCAATTCATCAACAACGTCGTTGCCGGTCAGGGGGATTACACCTCAGCTGTCGGCGATCGATTCCAGGGGGAGTTTGCTGATGAAAAACCCCATGGTCGCGGCACCCTTACCATGAGCTCTGGTGACATCTATATGGGCGAAGTCCACTATGGCGTTATTGAGGGAAGTGGCGTTCTCGCCTTTGCTGATGGCAGTATCTACCAGGGCGAGTTTACTGCCGGACGCATGCGGGGCGCCGGTGAGCGAACCTGGCCTAACGGCAACACCTACCAGGGTCAGTTCCAGAACGACAATTTCCATGGATATGGGGTCGCTTACTTCGCAAACGGGGTCATTCATGAGGGTGGCTTTTCGGACGGCAAACCCGAGGGAGAAGGGAAACGAAAATGGCCTGATGGACGGGTCTATCGGGGCTACTGGGAAGACGGCCTTCGCCAGGGTAGCGGCACCATGACGTTTACAAATGGCGATAGATTTGAAGGGGAGTTCAGGGCTGACATGATGCATGGCCTGGGTCGCTGCTATTTTTCAGGTACCGTAACACCCTGTACTTTTTTCGAAAATGAACGCTTGGACTAACTTATGAAAATCGGCACTTTTTCTACCTTTATGTCACCCATCTGCACGCCGCAGATGATCGGTGAGTTTGCACAAAGTGCGGAGAGCATTGGGCTTGATTCACTCTGGATGGGCGAACATGTCGTCCTTTTCGACAAGACGGAATCCCCTTACCCAGGGTCGGCCACTGGCAAACTGCCCGTCCCAGAAGGTGGCGGGATGCTCGATACCGTTGCAACATTCGGTTACCTCGCAGCCTGCACCAAGACGTTACGTTTCGGCACGGGCATCACCCTCTTACCGCAGCGTAACCCCGTCTATACTGCCAAAGAGTTTACAACGCTCGACTGGTTAACCCAGGGCCGTATCGATTTCGGCATCGGCGTGGGTTGGTGCAAGGAAGAAGTGATTGCCTGTGGTTACAACTTCAATGACCGAGGTAAGCGTTGTGATGAAATACTGCAAATGATGAAACAGTTATGGACCGAACCGGTCGCCGAATTTCATGGTGAATTTTACGATCTTGCCCCTTGCCGCATGGATCCAAAGCCGGTCCAGAAGCCACACATCCCAATTATCGTTGGCGGCCACAGCAGTGCTGGTTTTCGCCGGGCAGCGAAATATGGCAACGGATGGTATGGCTTCCAGATGGATCTTGAAGCAACCGCACAGGTGACCCTGCAGCTGGACGCCGCCCTTGCCAAAGAAGGGCGCAATCGGGATGACTTCCAGTTGGTGATCACTCCGCCCTACCAGGTGACCGCTGACATGGTTAAGGGGTATGAAGATCTCGGCGTAGACCAGCTTATCGTCCATCTTGGCAGTCAGAAGGCACAGCGTATCTCCGCCAGGCTGGTTGAACTTGAATCGCTGATTGAGGCGGCTGCGTGACATGACTACCTTCGATTATATTGTTGTTGGCGCCGGTACCGCGGGCTGCGTTCTGGCCAACCGGCTCACTGCTAATGGTAAATACAATGTCCTGCTGATTGAGGCAGGCAAGAAAGACAACTATTTTTGGATCAATATCCCGGTGGGTTATCTCTACACCATCAACAATCCCCGTACCGACTGGTGCTACGAAATTGAGCCAGACCCTGGCCTGAACGGTCGGAGCATTGGCTACGCCAGAGGCAAGGTGCTGGGCGGGTGCTCTTCCATTAACGGCATGATCTACATGCGTGGCCAACGCGGTGACTATGATCACTGGGCACAATTAGGCAATCTTGGCTGGTCCTGGGATGACGTTTTACCCGTGTTCAAACATTCCGAGGACTATCAGCATGGCGCCGATGAGTTTCATGGCGCAGGGGGTGAAATGCGCGTCGAGGAGCGCAGGGTTAACTGGGAAATTCTTGATGCGTGGCGCGACGCCGCAGCCGATTCCGGCATTCCAAAGATCGCCGAGTTCAATCGCGGCGACAACTCAGGCAATGCCTACTTCCAGATGAACCAGCGCCGGGGTTCCAGGTGGAGCGCAACCAAGGCGTTCCTGGATCCGGCCAAGACAAGGCCCAACCTGACGATTCTGACCGAATCCCATGTCCAGAAACTACTGTTTGATCAGCTATCCGGCGAAAAAAGATGTACCGGTATCCAGGTTCAAACAAAACGAGGCATTGAATCATTCGATGCAAGTCGCGAAGTATTGCTATCCGCGGGTTCCATCGGATCACCACAAATCCTGCAGCTTTCCGGCGTCGGTAACGGTGAGTTATTAAAGGAACGAGGTGTTATCCCCGCACATGAGCTTTCAGGCGTCGGTGAGAACCTGCAGGATCACCTGCAGGTACGAACGATTTACAAGGTGCACAATACGGTGACGCTCAACCAACGGATTAATTCCCTGTTTGGTCTGGCGGCGATGGGCATCGAGTACTTTCTGCTAAAGACCGGCCCGCTTACCATGCCGCCTTCACAGCTAGGTGCATTCGCCAAAAGTGATGCGAGCCAGCCGACGGCCAATATCGAGTGGCATGTCCAACCTTTGTCTCTCGACAAGTTCGGCGATCCGCTACATAAGTACAACGCGATAACGCCATCCGTCTGCAATCTCAGACCCTCGAGCCGCGGGCATGTCCGTATCAAATCGAATCGACCGGAGGACTACCCAGCCATTACTCTTAATTACCTGTCGACAGAAGAAGATCTGCAGGTCGCGGTGAGCGGGTTGAAGTACACACGAAAAATCATGGCCTCACCTGCACTCAGTAGGTTCAAGCCGGAAGAACTGAAACCCGGCGCGGATGTGGTGACTGATGCAGACCTGGAACGGGCCGCTCGCGACCTGGGAACGACCATCTTCCACCCGGTTGGCACCTGCAAAATGGGAAATGACCCCTTAGCGGTGGTGAATGACAGGCTGGAAGTTCATGGTATCCGGGGGTTAAGGGTTATCGATGCATCAGTGATGCCCACCATTACCTCAGGCAACACCAATGCACCGACGGTGATGATTGCTGAAAAAGGTGCGAAGTTCATCCTTGAGGATACTGTAAAGTCATCCTGACGGAGGCCACTCAGTCTTCTCGACAGTGGGGCAGAGATCTTGATTCTCGCCAGCACGAGATTTCTCCGTTTCGCGCTAACCGCTCCAGTCGAAATAATGGGGGCGGCCTTTACCCTTTCTCCTGCCTACCCTCGAGTTTCCCTCGCAATGGTCTGCAGGTCCAACATAGGATGACGGAGTGTCGTCATCTCGACCGCAGCGGAGAGATCTCTCTTTTAGCCACCAAGCCCAGTCAGCTCTGCGCTGACATCCCAAAGTTTCTTACACAGCGATCCATCATCTGCCTGGGAGGAATAATCCGTCAGTTCACATTGGTCATAATATTTGCCGTTGGTCTCAGCCAGCGCCGGGTCACTCGCCAGCATAATGTTGGTCAGCGCACCCTTTTCCGGAGAGATAAAAATCATTCCGATAATTTTGCGAAGCAGCCATGGCAGGTCGCGCAGAATATCCGTTGAAACCGCGCCCGGGTGCAGGACGTTAGATGTAACACCCGTACCTTCCAGTTGCCTGGCAAGTTCTATCCCAAACAGCACGTTTGCCAGCTTGGAACCATTGTACGCAGACTGGCTGTTGTATTTTTCATAGCCTTTGAAAACATCGAAATCAATCTCGCCAGCTTTATGTAACTTGGACGACACTGTCACTACCCGCGCCGGCGCACTTACCTTCAGACAATCCAGCAACAGATTGGTGAGCAGAAAATGACTCAGGTGATTCACCCCCATTTGCATCTCGAAACCGTCAACGGTAATTCTCTGTTTTGGCGGAAAAACCCCGGCATTGTTAATCAACACATCTAAACGGTCATATCGGCCCAGGAAGTTGGCCGCAAGGTTACGCACACTTCCAAGGTTATCGAGTTCAACTGGCAGGTTGATGGCCTGCGTCGACGCGCCTGCATTGATCACCTTCAGCGCAGCAGTCGTCTTGGCGGTATCCCTGCATGCAAGGACAACTTCCGCACCCTGCTTTGCCAATTCTCTTGCGGTAACTATTCCAATGCCACTATTGCCGCCGGTGATTAAAACTCGCTTACCTTCCATCTCCGCGCTCCTGTCTATTGCTGGTTAGGTTTCAACCTTTACTGTAACCGGTTGACGTTTTACATCGTAGAGGCTCGTTGCCAGGTACAGGTAGGCAATGATCAACAGCATGCCGAGACCTGGCACCAATACTGCGTTTCGAACACCCATGTATTCAACCAACACCCCGATAATAGCAGAACCGATCGGCATACCACCCATCATGCCAAGCGTGAAAACACTCAGGATTCTCGCCCGATGGGTCGGTGGTGAAGCTTCCTGCACGATGGCTCGCGACAGGGTCATGGAGATACCGCCGCACATACCCCAGACGTAGATCACCCCATAGAACGCGAGCTCAGAGAGCTCAAAGTACAGGCAGGACACCACCAGCGCACTGAACCACCCTCCCAGGATCAGTGCCCGGCCCGGCCGTGCAATCCCTCCCCGGTGCATCACAAATAAAATAATGGTGCACATCCCCAACATGTTTGACGCATAGGCCATGGCGATACCACTCGCGCCGCCGCCAAAAATATCACGCACCATCAACGGCAGGATGACCATATAAGAAGAAGCAAAGAAAAGGCCGATACCAAAGATCAGGATAATCGCTGGCCGTATTTTCTCGGACTGCCAGGCAACCAGCAGACCCGCCTTGATATTCTCGAGCGGAGACTCGTGTGCGGTATCACCAGGCTCTACAGGCATGGCAGGCAGGCGGTGGGTCGTAACGGCAGAACACATCATGAAGAACGACATGAAACAGAGGACCCCAATCGGCCCCATCACATCTGCGCTGGAACCAATCGCAAAGCCAAGAATCTGGATGCCAAACTGTACGCCAATGACCAGGGTAACAACCCCCTGCACGTTTTCACCGGCGACCCGGTTAAGCATGGCATCCCGCGCCGGTTGGGCGAAAGCGCCTAAGCAACCTGCAAGAACCACCCAGCAAAGCAGGAGTTCGTAGCTCACTATGTCCACATAGAAAAAAACGGCAACAATCAGTGGCGGCACAGCCAGCAATGACGCCAGTAAGACTGACAACCTGCGCTGGTCGACCCGGTCACCCAGCCAGCCACCAAACAGGACCAGGAACAACATTGGCAAGGGTCCTGCCATCTGCGCGATCCCCACCTTGATCGGTGACTCCTGCAGATAAACGGCAATCAACCAGGGAAAAAGCACCGCCTGGATCCCTCCCGGCACCAGGTAAAAGGCGGTACTGCCCAGGTACCATTTCAAATCATGGGTTAACTTCATGGGCTGGCAGCCATCTTCCTGGAGAAATCCCGCCGGGTTCGCTCGTCAATGGGCGCCGCAAGATATCGCCCGAGTTGATCCGCACTCAGTTTGCTGTGCGCATCTTTGAAGAATGTCTGTAATGGAATTCGGTCACCGTCGTAAGGCCGGTGAGCTAATTCATCTCCTGCCTGCACATCACCCGTCTCGAGCACCCTGCAGTAGGCACCAGATCGTCCGGCCTTCATGAATTTTTTAGCAAACTGTTTGTCACCCATCCGTGAGGCAAGGGTGCTGCAAGGAATACGCGGCGCACTTACCTGAAGGGTCACCGATTCAGAAAACAGAACATCACCAACACATATCCCACACAAATCCTGTCCGGAGGTAGTAAAGTTCTCGCCAAACGTTCCGGCAGGAACGTCCTGACCCAGCGCCTCTGCCCACCAGGCGTAGTCCTCGACGCTATAAAGGTAGATGGCCTGGTCTGGTCCCCCATGGTGTTTCCTATCGCAGATCGCATCGCCCGGCAACCCGAGCTCGCACACAGCAATCGGCCCTTCAGACAGTTCCTTGAAGATGCCTGTCTCGCGTTTCCTGCCGTTAACCGTCAGCAGAGTACGAGACCCAATATTGATTTGTTCGATGCGCACAGCGCCACTCCAACATACTGATTGATGATGCTTAGTATGCACTTTTGAGCAGAATGCCGGATCATGTTTCATCGATGAAAAATTGGAATGTAACACTGTCCAATTATTCCATTATTTGATCCGCCTGCTGCTGATACATTGCCCGCTCAAATAACCGAACGAGGACAGGACATGTCTGCTTACCTGAAGGAAATAGAATCCGTAGAAAGACTACGCGAGGCACAGGGTGAAGCCTGGAACGGGATCAACCCGGAGTCCGCAGTACGAATGAAGTGGCAAAACCGCTTCAAGACCGGCCTCGATATCGCGCAACACACAGCGAATGTCATGCGAAAAGACATGGCAGAATACGATGCAGACTCTTCAAAGTACACCCAGTCACTGGGTTGCTGGCATGGTTTTGTCGCCCAGCAGAAAGCGATTGCCATCAAGCGCCATCGCGGCACGCTGGATAAGAAATACGTTTACTTGTCTGGCTGGATGGTAGCCGCACTAAGATCCAAGTTTGGTCCCCTTCCTGACCAGTCTATGCACGAAAAGACAGCTGTACCGAGCCTTATCTCAGAAATCTACACGTTCCTGAAGCAGGCCGATGCGGTAGAACTGGAGCGCGTATTTGCGGCACTGGATGACGCCCGCGAAAATGGCGGTGACGTAACAGCCCTACTCAAACAAATTGATGAGTTTGAGACACGTGGTGCCTATTATCGCGGATATCGACGCCGGTTTCGGTAACGAAGAAGCCACCTACCTGCTGGCCAAGCAGATGATTGAAGCGGGCGCCTGTGCTATCCAGATCGAAAACCAGGTCTCTGAAGTGAAACAGTGTGGCCACCAGGCCGGCAAGGTGACGGTTCCACACGAAATATTCCTGGCCAAGATCAACGCTGTTCGTTACGCCTTCCTGGAGCTCGGTATCGACAACGGTATTATCGTTGCCCGTACTGACTCTCTTGGTGCAGGCCTGACCCAGATGGTGCCTGTCTCTAAAGAGCCAGGCGACCTCGCCGCACAGTACAACAGTTTCCTTGAAACAAAGCCTGTTCACGACATCAGCGAACTGCTGGAAAATGACATCACCATCCACCAGGGCGGCAACCTGGTGAAGCCAGTGAGACTGGATAACGGCCTGTATGCTTTCCGTGAGGGCACTGGTGTTGATCGTGTCGTTCTCGACTGTATCACCAGTCTGCGTCATGGCGCTGACCTTCTCTGGATTGAAACCGAGAAGCCGAACGTCGCCCAAATCGCAGAGATGGTAAACAAGGTTCGTGAAACAATTCCTGATGCCAAGCTGGTTTATAACAACTCTCCTTCTTTCAACTGGACTATGAAATTCCGCGAACAGGTTCTGGAAGAGTGGACGGCAAAGGGCAAAGACGTTTCAGCTTACCCAACAGATGGCCAGGGCCTGATGGCGGAAAGCCTGGATGATACCGAGCTGGCCCAGGAAGCAGATCGATTGATCCAGTCTTTCCAGGCAGATGCGGCTCGTGACGCGGGTATTTTCCATCATCTGATCACTCTGCCAACTTACCATGAGACAGCGCTGGGTGTGGATACGCTGTCTGAGGGCTACTTCGGTGATGAAGCGATGCTTGCCTACGTGAAGGGTGTACAGCGCACAGAAATCCGTCGCCAGATGAACGTGGTCAAGCACCAGGAAATGGCTGGTACGACCATGGGTGACCACCATAAGGAATACTTTGCGGGTGAGAACGCGCTCCTTGCGGGTGGTAAAGACAACACGATGAGTCAGTTCTAGATTTTGATTCAAGTGAGTGGTTAAGGGTAGAGAGCCTTCTCTTCCAAATTTAGGGGTAGTGACCAACTACCCTTTTTTTTGCATGCCGTTTACTGCCACAATGGTGTCATGCATGACGTACTTATCATTGGATCGGGCAGCGCAGGGGCAGTGATCGCTAGCCGCGTGTCCGAAGACCCAAACCGGACAGTTTTGTTAGTTGAAGCCGGTCCAGATTATCCGGACCTCAGCGACACGCCCTTCGACCTGATTAACTCTCACAACAATTCCTATACCAACCACGATTGGGGGCTCAACTACGAACCCACCCGGGGACGGGAAGTCAATTTCCCCCGCGGCCGTGTTACTGGTGGCTCCAGCGCTGTGAATACCACTATTGCACTAAGGGGCATACCGGAAGATTATGACGAATGGGCCGAGCTCGGTTGCCCCGCCTGGCAATGGAAGAAAGTATTACCCGCCTTCAACAGGCTGGAACGCGACCTGGATTACGGCACCGAGTCCTACCACGGTGACGCCGGGCCCATCTCGATTCGCCGCTACCCCAAAGAAGAACTGGAACCGCAACACCAGGCATTTCTGGATAGTGCTGATAGGCTTGGCTACAAATACTGCGCTGACGCTAACGATCCTGATGATGATGGCGCCGGTCCCCACCCGATGAATAAGCTGGGTCGCCTTCGGGTGTCGACCGCTGTGGGTTACCTTGCACCCGCTCGCATTCGCCCTAACCTGTCTATCCGCGCAAACACCACGGTGACGCGCATCCTGTTTGTTGGCCGCAAGGCAACCGGGGTTGAGGTACAAAACGCCGACGGTTCCACTGAAACGCTTAACGCGAACCTGGTTGTACTTTCAGCGGGCGCACTCATGTCACCGAAGATTCTGATGCATTCCGGCATCGGTCCGAAAACATCGCTCGAGTCATTTAATATTGACCTTGTCGGCGAGGAGCCGGGGGTCGGGCAGAACCTTTGCGATCATCCCGCCCTTAGTGTCGTATGCGAAGTAAATGACCCTTCGATAATCAATCACGACCAGCCCATCATCCAGACCATATTACGTTATACAGCCGAAGGCTCAGACAA
>DTZW01000116.1 GCA_012961165.1 Gammaproteobacteria bacterium
TGAGCCAGAATATGGCGCTCAACCAAAATCGAACGATTAATGACACCTCTTTAACGTTGTGTTACGCAGATCCTTGCACCAAGAAACCCCCTAATCAACGGAGCAATCTCGTGGATATATGCTCGAAACTAAAGCCTGGACTTGCATTGAGTCTCAGTGCCCTCACGGTATCTTTTTCGGCCGTAAGCCAAGCGGAGCCGGCGATGCTTTTGACTACCATCAACACCCAGGATGGCGCTGGCTATGTTGCATGGTTTAAGGGCAGTGCAAAGGCCATAGCCAAATCGGCTAAGGCGGGGTCTATGGTATTATGCTCACCCTTCGCTGGCGCCGAACAAATGGGCGATCACTACATAGTTACGTTTTTCGATTCTCAAAAAGCACTTTAGGCAGCCGATCCCATGGATCCAAACATGGTTGAAGAAATCGCCAAGATGAACGTTAAGCGAACAGTCAAAGAACAGGACCACTGGGCTGTCGTACGAGCCCAACCCACCAATAGTGACATCGGCTATTTCTAGAATATTACCGTAATCGCTGAGAACGCCAACAGCTACCTCAGCACGCTGGACAAGCTAGTGCCCGCAATGAAGGCCAATGGCCATGACGTATCGATGAATGTTTTCGTCGCAGACACAGGCCGACGAGCGGGTCAATTCATGGTATCGATGGGCTCGCCCGACCGCGCCGCTTTGGGCGCTTTGCTGGACGATAGGACTCAGCCCTGGTTCGCTGAGGTTATGTCCGACCTGGAAGGCACTCGGGAGATCGTACTTGGCCAAGCGCTTCGCTGTGAAAGCTACTATAGTGCGCCCCAGTAACAGACCTAAATCGGGCCGTTGTGTTGCGTTAAAGACATAACGGTTCGATCAGTGGCCTTGCTCGAAGCCTTTTGTGGGAAATTTCTCCGCCTGAGTAATTAAATCAATGCGGTATGAGTCAACAACCGGAAACCCTGACTAAGTCGCCAGCATTGTGACCTCTGTTAATCTCTTGTCAGTTTTATAAATTCTGCGATGGCGAATGATTTTCAACGCAGGCTGCGTCTCACTTACTTTTACTGATCAAATAGGATATGAAAATGAAAACACTTTTATTGGGCGCTGTAATGTTGGCTAGCTTAACGGCTTGTGGCGGTGGCGGCGGGGGCGGATCTTCAAGTCCGCCTGAACCTGTTGCTGTAGACCCGGACCCAACCCCAGTGGAGTCAGCCCCGGTTACGTTCATGGTAGACAGCATAGGTGTCATTACCGGGTTCGGCAGCGTGTTTGTTAGCGGTGATAAATATGAAGTGGAGCCCGATACGTCCATTATCATTGACGGCCAAGGTGAAAGCTTAGGTGATGACAGTGATTTGCGGGTGGGTATGAAGGTAAATATTTCTTCCAGTGAATCTGATGGGGAACGTACGGCACAGCGTATTGAGTATGACGATGACCTGAAAGGCCCAGCTTCAAACGTAGTGTTGGATACGCAAGATCCTTCGCTCGGCTCATTTTCGGTTGTGCAGCAGACGGTTGTCGTAGACGGGAACACAATTTTTGATAACAACATTGGCGATAATAACGCTGATGGAGATATTGATATCCGAGACCTGACGGCGGGTAGCGCCCAGGTTGTTGTGGAAGTCAGTGGTTTATTGATTTCCGAGGGTTTTGTTGCAACCCGTATTGAGCGATCTGATTCGGTCGCTGGTCGGCCTGACGTGAGCGACGATGAATACGAAGTGAAGGGTTTTGTTGACGAAGTGGCCAGCGATGGCAGTGAATTTCGTATCAACGGGGCTACATTTTTGGTTGTCGATGGTACCAGTGGTACGGTATTCGATGATGGCTTGGCTGCAGATTCATCTCTTGTTGGCGAATATGTTGAGGTTAAAGCGGATCAAAATGATGCTGGTGCCTGGGTCGCGGTTCGGGTTGAACGTGAAGATGACTTTGACGATGACAATGGTGATGGTCAGGTTGATGACGACGACCGTAATGGCAAATATGAGATCGAAGGGGTACTTAATGCTGTAGACACCTCGATCACGCCTAATACTCTGACAATTGGCTCGGTTACCCTGGAAGCGGCTGATGCGAGTGATCTTGTTGGGCAGGTAGGTAACATAGTGAAAATCAAAGGCACGTTTGATGACGCTGGCGTGCTGGTGATCGATCAGTCGCGCTCACAGGTTGAAAGTTATCTTCGTGTGCAAGACCAGGTGGCAGAGGTTAGCGCCTCTTCATTTGCGACGCGCTTGGGAGTTTCGATTACGCCCACGGGCAACAGTCGAGTGAAAGATGACGACAGTGACGATGACGAAGGTGATCACTTGACGCCACAACAATTCCTGGGGCGAGTGCAACCGGGCGATTATATCGAAGCCAGAGCGTTTCTTGATGCCAACGGTGAAGCGGTATGGACACGCATCGAGCGCGAAGATGAAGATGATATGGATTGCCGGATACAAGGGCCGGTCGAGGCGATACAAGGTGCCAGTGCCAGTGACTTTACCTTTGTTATTCAGGGTGTCACGGTAGATGTGAGCCAAATTATCTCAGAAGACGACTTTGAAGGAGCTAACGGTCAGACCCTGGGTAGACAGGGATTTTTTGATCAGTTGAGCGTGGATGATGTTGTGAAGGCAACCAGCGATAAACAAGGTCTTGGCTGTGAACTGGACCGTCTTACCGCTCGCGAAGTTGAGTTTGAAAACAATGATGGATTGTTCGGTACTTCATCGTCTTCATCGTCTTCATCGTCTTCATCGTCTTCATCGGGGGAAGATTCGGTTGACGATGAGCTGTCAGGCCTGCCCAGTGCGGTCACTGAAAATACTTTTGTTCTTAACGGCCGCACCATTACGGTAGTGGGTAGCACTCTGATCGACGATTCTCTTGTCGAAGCGGCCCTGGGTCGTGAAATAGATAGCGATGATATTGCGTTTGATCAGCTCCCCGGCGAGTTGACGCTTGCAGATTTGTTGCCCACAGACATTGTTATTAAAGTGAAGGTCACGGCTGATGATGTTGCCATCGAGATAGAAGATAGCTAGTCAGAGCATGGGGTCATCGTTTTGCGATGACCCCACTAATAAGGTTTAGGTCTTACAGCGACAAAAGTTATGGATAATCATTTATCGCGCGCGGCCCGACGAACCTTACGTCCAGTGGTGCGTATACTCACCTCATAGATTAAGTGAGTTAAATGCCCGTGAATTCTTTTCTAAACAATCCTTATGGGGATACTTTTGCCATCCAGGGAAAATAGGCATTATTATTCCTATTTTTTGCACGAGGGGCAGATCAATCGACCAGCTCAGCCAACAATGACATGAGCGCAAACTGGTTATAGCTTGCAACCTCAGCGCCCGTCGAATTTGGGCAGGCGTTACGCGCCGTGCATGTATTAGGGAAATTGCTGTCAGATAGAACGTAACCCTGGTTGGCGCTATGTTCGTACTGTGTCTGCACCACCAGGACAAGGTCTTCTGCAGGCCAGACATAGATCTGTTGACCGTTTAACCCCAGCGCTGCAGAGATCAAAATGGGGGGCTCTTGACCAAAGAACGCGCCATTCAAAACCCACCAATGTAAGCCATAAAAGTCAGTTTGTGCAGACAGGCTGGCTTGCACATAGCTGCCAGGCACGATTTGGTTACCGTCCCACTCGCCATTCCGCGCGTAAAGCAGGCCAAATCGAGCCATGTCCAACGGTGTCATATCCAGCCCCATGTAGGTGAGGGGGTTGGTGCCGGTCCGATCCAGCCACATGCCAATCAGGTTCGGGTCGATACCAATTGGCAATAGAATTTTTTCAGTCAGGTAAGCATGCGCATCCATGCCGGTCGACCGTAGGATAATCGGCTCTAAGAGCTGGGATGTCGGGTTTGAGTATTCAAATGTCGTGCCCTGCTGCCTTGTTTTTGGAAAATCGATCGCAAACGTTGATTGATCCGTTTCATAGTAAATCCCGCTATCTGCGCCATAACCCGCACGCATTTCCAGGATATCTCGAATGGTGATAGCCTCCTTGTCGCTACCTACCCATTCGCTTAAAAACTCGCTCGCCGGTTGATCCAGGTCCGTTAGCCAACCTTCCTCTAACGCAATCCCGATTAAGGCGGCGTAAAAGCTTTTGGCAACTGACCAGCTGGTCCCAAGCGTGCTGATATCAACACCCTCGGAGAAACGCTGCCCAATTACCCACCCGTTGCGCACCAATACCGCAGACTGAACCGCCTGATCCGTAAAAATGTGGTTTAGGATAGCGTCAACATCGCTGGTATTTAGATTCAATTCCGCAGGGTCTGCGGCTTGGAGTGTCCATGTTGGGTCAAGTTGACGCGCTGGAGGGTCGGGCACATTCGTAGAACCGCCACCGCTACCGCCACCGCCACCGCCGCACCCGGACATCCCGACGACGATCAAAAGAATAAAAAGGAAATTGAATTTCATGCCGAATTTATAACAGCTAAAGATATGTTTTGCAGGACAAAAAACTTTCCGGCTTATTCGGATTTGCGGTATTCCTTAGGCGTTTTGCCCTCCCAGCGCCGGAAGGCTCGTGAGAAATTTGAAGGGTCATTAAAACCAAGGCTATAGGCAACTTCTTTTACCGAGAGATGCTTCTGTCCCAGGTAAGAGACAGACAATTGATGACGGGTAGAATCGACGATTTTTTTCACTGAACTATTTTGTTCGTTGAGGCGGCGCTGAAGGGTTCTGGGTGAAAGGTTCAGCTCATCTGCTACGATTTCCCTATCTGGTTCGCCATGCACCAAATAGTTGGCGACGACTTCTCGCACACGGCCAACGATGTCTGTTTTTTTGAATTGGCGCAGATAGGTGTCTATCAGATCGTCCATCGCTGCTGCGATCTGTGGATTCGACCCTCTCAAATTCCGTTGCAGGTCTGTGGTACCAAACACCATGCGGTTTTCTCTTTCTCCATAAGTGACTGAGCAACCAAAAAAATCATCAAGTGGGCTAGTGTCTTCTGGCGCTGAACGAATCAAATGAACCTCTAGCGGCGTTAAATCGTTACCGTAAGATATTCGCGACATTTGTAGAATAAGCGCGATAACAGCGTCGGTGTTATCCGCTGATTCCTTCAAATTAGCCGTCAAGTCCCAGGCCCCCTGCATACGCGTAAGAGTAAACTCGACATTGGTACTTAGCATGCTATGCGCACGCCTACAGCGTTGAAATGCAGCCAGCAGGGTTGGACTGGTAATCCAGGCATGGCCAACCGCGTGGAGCATAGAAGGCTTCACGTGTTTTACCACCTCGACAACCAGACAGGGGTTTTTTGTTTCGCGCTTCGCCAGGCGCCAAAGCTGGTTGATTTCACTGGTACCAAACCTGGCTTCTGGATCGTTTATCCTCCTGAAATCTAAGCCGGCTTCAGTAAACAAACGCTCTGGATCAATGCTCATGTCAGCAACGCAATCAGCAAATGCCTGGTAGATTGTGGCTAGGGTTGAGCGATTAATAGTCATACCACTGGCTCCGTTGGATATAGATATCTAATGGTATCTAAACTTTGCCCTAGGTGCGACCAGTCGGCGCCTTAAGACATCTTGATCGCGTACTACGCCTATCCAGCAGGTTCTTGGTGACTAGCTTTTGGCGCCGATTGACTACTTATTCAAAACCCTGCCTTCAGAATGTGCTTCGTAAATACGAAAAGGGTTAATCATGAATAGGGGTCAGAATGAATATAAATGAGGTAAATGAAGAGAATCTACCTGTGCCAAGACATCTATTTCATCAACGGAACAACAAAGAGGTCATGGCCCATGAAAGTATT
>DTZW01000117.1 GCA_012961165.1 Gammaproteobacteria bacterium
TGGTTAAAACCACGGCAGCGCATTTCTCCCTACGCCAACAGAAAATTACGTTGGCTAATCGTCCATCACCAGGTCAGCCAAAAGGCCCGACATCTAAGGCCATATAGGGAAAGTGAGAGCCTATATAGGTGCCCTAAGGCATTGATATATAAAGACCTTTCTAATTAGGACAGTGCAGCTTCTTTGGTCACGCCAGGACTCTAACACCCGTAGGTCATTGTTTTATATCGCCTTTTTTACTAAATACAGAGGGTTAATTGCGCTGGTGCACCCATGTAAGGCAGATATACCATGGGAGGGGCCCCAGAAGTGTGACAGTTAACTTTTCAATTTTGGCTTATTTTGTGGTTGGGCAGGACCAATACCAATACCAAGCATAGCCAGCCCCTCCGGCCCCTGTTTTAAGCACAGGTTTCAAAAATAGAGACAGAAAAGACTCCCTATTTGTTACCCTCCTGTTACCCGAATAAATACAACATCTACTGTAGGGAAAGAATTTTTAACTCAACTGGTTGTTTTTATTATGCTTAATTGGTCGGGATGGCGAGAATTGAACTCACGACCCCTGCCTCCCGAAGACAGTGCTCTACCAGGCTGAGCTACACCCCGACTCGCCGATATCTTATCAAGTTTCTGGACCAGATAAGAGAGAGAAGTCTTTGATTCCCGAGAATTGAATCGATGCGTCGAACCGCCCCTCCCCTGCCTGCCTACCGAAGATAGTGCTCTACCAACCGGGGCAGTCGCCCCACCGTGGCACACTATGATCTGTATAATGGCCAACCATACCAGGGCTATGTTCAATCTTTACAGAGGTTATATCGATGCCGGTACTAAACTTTGGCTCATGCTGTATAGACCATGTCTATTCCGTGCCACATTTTGCAGCACCCGGGGAAACGCTCCCCTGTAGCGACTACCAGGTTCACCCTGGAGGTAAAGGCCTGAATCAGTCTATTGCAATGGCGGCAGCTGGAGCGAAGGTCAGGCACGCCGGGAAAGTCGGGGAAGATGGTCGCTGGCTACTAGAACTCATGACATCGAAAAATATTGATGTCAGCATGATGAAAGTTGATGCAGGCCCTACCGGCCATGCCAATATTCAGGTCACACCTGAAGGTGAAAACTCGATTGTATTGTTTGGCGGCGCTAACCGAACCATCACAAAATCAGATATCGATGAAGCTCTTGAAGACGCGCAGTCCGGCGAATTTTTATTACTCCAGAACGAGATTAGCGCCCTTGACTATCTCATCCACAGAGCCTGTGAAAAAAAAATGCGCGTCGTGTTTAATGCGGCCCCCATGAGTGGGGACGTCAATGCCTTGCCGCTGGAGGCAATCGAGCTACTTGTTATCAATGAAATTGAAGGCTTTGAACTGACTACAAAAACGGCGCCAGATGACATCATTGCGATACTGTCATCTCGTTTCGCCGCCACCAATATCCTGCTAACTCTAGGCGCAGCCGGGTCCATCTATGCCAGCAAGGGTGATTCTGTGTTTCAACCGGCGAAGAAAGTGGACGCGATAGACACCACCGCTGCAGGAGATACCTACGTAGGGTTCTTTCTCGCAGGCTACAGCGCAGGGAATTCAGTAGAGGAATGCCTGGCACTGGCAACGAGCGCCGCCGCGGTGTGTGTTACGCGTGCCGGGGCTGCGACATCAATCCCGAGCCTGGGCGAACTCTAGAACCTGCGCGGAATTTCCCTGAATATCAATCAGGACAGCCATTCAATGGGGCATAGATTCCATAGTGCATAGATTCGAACGGGCATGGATTCAATAGGGCATGGATTCAATAGGGCATGGATTCAACGGGGAATAGATTCAACGGGGCATAGATTCAATGGGGCATGAATTCAGCAGGGCACAGATTCAATGGGGCATAGATTCATTAGGGAATAGATTCAATAGGGCATAGATTCAATGGGGCATGGATTCAACGGGGCATAGATTCATTAGGGCATGGATTCAATAGGGCATGATTTGGCTTGAACAACCCGGACCCGCGATCGGTAAATCTATCCTTGAGCGGCGAACAGGCGTTGCCGGGCTTGCTCTCGATCATAATCCGACACCCAGTTGCTGGGTTTTTTGCCCTCATCGGGTTCCTGCGTACTTCCCAGAAATGACAGGTCGAACGGAATTAAACTCTGACACACTTCACCATTGTCCCCCAGGACTGCGTCAGACATAGGTACAAATACTTTCATGATTTCTCTCTTCTACCCAGTGTTCTACCCCCCAGGACGCGGAGGGATTACGATGTAACAAGGTGTATTTGACCTCATAATCAGCAATCAGGGCTTGAAGGAAAGTGAAAGTTCCACGGAACTAATGTGGAGAACCGATGAATTCGTCAATTTTTTTGCGAAAACCAGCAAGTTGAGTTGGATTATTCGAATATTCTGCTGTCTGATAGTTACCGCAACACCACAAACAAGGAGTAGTTATGGCTAAAAGTATTGCCATTGTTGAAGATGACCCGGATCAAAGAGCCAATTACATCGATGCCATCACAAAAAAGGGCTATAACGTGGTGGGTTATAGTAGCCGACAGGAAGCGCTCGCCGGATTCGACCGGGAGTTACCCGACCTTGCGATTCTGGACATCATACTCGGTGATGAGGTGGATGCAGGGTTCGAGATTTGTCGTGATCTATTGGTTCGATCACCTTCACTTCCCGTGATTTTTCTGACAGAACGAATAACCGAGATCGACAAGATTTCCGGACTTCGTCTGGGTGCGTGGGATTATTTACCAAAGCCCATCTCTCTTAACTACCTGGCAGAGCGTATAAGCTCTTTGCTTCGAATCAATACCGCCCGCATCGAATCGAACGGCAATGCCAACACGGCAAAGTTGGTGGGAGACATGTCGATTGACCAAGAGGCGTTATTGGTCAGTTGGAAGGGACAACCCATCAATCTATCCGGCACGGAGTTTCGGATGCTGGCAAAACTCGTCCGCGTACCCGGCCACGCCGTCTCTTATGACACCCTAATGAACGCCACCATGCAATCGTTAGTGACTAACAACACCATCAACACCCACATGAGAAACATTCGTAAAAAGTTCGAGGGTATCGACTCGGAATTTGATTGCATTAAGAGCGAATATGGCTATGGGTATCGTTGGTCAGCCAAATAGAACAGGTCAGTAGCCTTGGCAATTTCCCCAATAAGAGGGCCCAGGCTCGGGACCAAGCTCCTGATACTCATGAGCTTTGCCCTGGTCGTTATTCCATGGTTCAGCTATCTGTACCTTTCCGAGATGGAAGATTTCCTTGTCGATAGCCAGGCCAATGCACAGCTACTGACCGCGGAAGGAATTTCTACTCTGTTGAACGGCAGATCCGACCTTTTTTATGAACTTCCCCTGTCGCCGGAAGGTTATGAGCAACTTTATGCTCATCCCCTGCAAAGCCCGATACGGATTGATGGACGTGATAACGATTGGGAAGAAGTCCTCGAGTACAACATAGGGTTCGGCAACCTCGATAGCGTCAATGAATCAGACCCTTCATTGAACCAGTTCCACCTGGCGCTCGGCGAACACAACGACCAGATCTATGCGCTGGTCACTGTAAAGGACGACGCGCTGGTTTTTCGTGACAGAAATATTCTAAGGCTTGACCTTTCCGATCACCTAAGGATCACCTTCACGGGGCAGGACGAGACGATAAAAAAGGTTGTTCTAACCATGACAGAGCCTGGCGTCACTACGGCCTACCTGATCGACAACGATTGGCGATACGCCATTCAGGGTGAACCAGAAAACCGGATACCGGGATTCATGGGCGAAGTAAAAGGTGGCTATGCGATTGAGTTTCGTATACCGCTCGAACTACTCGGATCCGCCCGACAATTTGGTCTTGCCGTGGTAGACGTCGATGACTCGGAAACACGTGCCATCGAATCGATCACGGGAACGCTTCCTTCAGCTGGCAAAGAAGCCTACGGGCTGGTGCTCCTGAAGTCTCCCGAGGTACTACGTATTATCGAGGGCCTGGGCTATTCCGGCGCAAGTATTCAGGTCATTGACGCACAACGAAGAGTTCGCGCAGAGGTTGGAAGTTACCAGGCCAACCCGACCCAGGCGATCGATGTTGCTGAAGACTGGACAGACGCCTGGCTCTCCATGGTTGCCTTGTTGATGGACCCGCTCTACAACATTATTGAAACCAACCTCAGGGCCTCTCCCATGGTTGACGACGAAGTCATCAAGGACTCCCTTGCAGGCAGGGCCACTTACCAAAGAAGGTACTCCGATGAAGAAGGCGAAGTCATCGTTGCCGCACATCCCATCATTGCCCAGAACGAGATCATTGGCACCGTACTCCTGAAACAAAATACGGAACGGATCCTTAAGCTTCGCCGAGATGCGCTGCAGCGCAGCGTCAATTTCTCCGTTATCTCGCTACTGATTTTCGTTGCGCTGATTCTGGTTTTTTCGCTCAGGCTCGCCAGTCGGATCCGAAAACTTGAAAGCGAGGCAACCAACGCGATTGATATTTATGGCCGGTTGAAGGCCGATCAGCTGACAGCAGAAACCAAATCTGGAGATGAAATTGGTGATCTTGCGCGCAGTATTTCAGGGATGCTCGCCAGATTACACCGGCATAACCAGTTTCTCGAGAACATGCCCCGCACACTTCGCCACGAGATTAATAATCCGCTAAATACGCTCTCTACATCTTTGCAGAATCTTGAAGTAGAGGAATCGGAAGAGGCTCGTCAAAAATATCTCGATGCCGCAAAGCGAGGCGTGACGCGAATCGGAATGATCGTTCAAAACCTGGCCGATGCGGCAAGTCTGGAAGATGCGCTTGCCGCGGAAGAAACTGAGGTTATTAACCTTTGCGACCTGGTACAGAACTATCTTGCGAATTGCAGAACCACGCGCCCCGATCGAGAGTTCAGCTATCAGGGAATCAACAAGGGGATCGCTACAAAAGTGTCGGACTATCGCGTAGAGCAACTCCTGGACAAGCTGATTGATAACGCGATTGACTTTTCTGACCCAGGCTCAGCGATTACAGTTGGCATCAACGCTGATGCCCAGAACCTGACGCTCTTTGTCACCAATCAGGGCCCCACTATTTCTGAAGACATGCTGGACAGCGTCTTTAACTCCATGGTCTCGATCAGGGAATCAAACCCTGACAACAAGCTTCATTTCGGCATGGGGCTTTATGTTGTTCGAATCATCGCAGAACGTCATGGGGGGTCGGTAAAAGCGACTAACCTGTTCGACGGCAAAGGGATTAGCATCAAAGTCGTGCTTCCAATCTATCGTGATTCGAATCCACACCAGAGTTCAATCGCTGCCAGCTAAGCACTCTCCAGCCCTTTGATGAAAAAGCCTTGAAGAAAAAGCATCCAAAAAAAGCCCTAACACTGTTTGGGGGAGAGGGAGTGTTAGGGCTTCACACGTGCTCTGTGTTCTAGCATGAGACGTGTTGAATAATGATATCAATCAAGTATGGAAAGAATCTGGAACCTCATTGAGAACCAATGAGGTTCCAGACGAATAATCCGGACAATTTAGTTAATAATCCGACGTTCATTCTCTGAAACCTGCTCACCAGCCCGTTTTTCGTCACCCCAATCCAGCACCCAATTACCCGCCTGTGCCGCTGATTTGAGCAATTTTGTGACATTAAAGTTCAACGGTGTATCAAGGGCTATCGTCACCCCCTGCCCCGACCCCGGGATGATAGTAAGTGCTAACTTACTTT
>DTZW01000118.1 GCA_012961165.1 Gammaproteobacteria bacterium
CGCTCAATCATTAATGAGGCTGTACGGCGGAGTGATGAGACCCCGGCGTATTTGTATCTGCAGGTCACGCGGGGCGTTGAATCACCAAGGTCCCATGCTTACCCTGGGCCTGGCAAGCCGACGGTACTTATTACGGTAATGCACGCAGCCGTTCTGGCGCGCACCGAAATAGTCCCTTACAAGATGGTGACAAAGCAGGATTTCCGCTGGGGCAGGGGTGATATTAAGGTCATCAGCCTGATCGCTAACGGGTTGCTGAAAAATGAAGCGCTGGATGAAGGCTTCGACGACGCGTTGCTATTTCGCGATGGAGAACTGACCGAAGCGACTGCATCGAATGTGTTTATGGTCAAGGATGGCACGGTTGTGACGCCACCCAAAAGTAACTTTATTCTTCATGGTATTACCCGGCACCATGTTCTGGGTCTGCTGGCCGAGGCTGGTGTGCCCTGTGAGGAACGTGCCATTAGCGAAGATGAATTGTTGGCTGCAGACGAGATATGGATTACTGCAACAGGGCTTGAGGTCTGGCCAGTCGGGCAGGTTAATGATGCTGTGATCGGCAATGGTTCTGCCGGTGTTGTCTGGCAAGTGGTAGATAGTCTTTTCCAGGCATCGAAAAAGTAGCTATTACGGTCAATCGTATTTTTTGATCGTTTCGAGTGAAAAGATTCATTTGACGAATAATGGTCGCCGCCATAGGGTGGGCAGCCTCGGGAGAATGATACCCTGGCTAATGTGAAAAATAGGCAAAACAACTTGTCACTTAAAGATTCAAAAACTGAACAGAACCTCAAAGATGCTTTTGCTGGAGAGTCCCAGGCGAATCGCAGATACCTGTATTTTGCGGCAAAAGCTGAACGAAGCCATGCCAACCGTTTCCAGAAGGCCCTCGATACGCTTGACGGTTAGAGCACCGGCGTAAATAAAAAGTAAGGACAAAGCATGAGCGAAAGGCGTGAAGGAAGTCTGGAAGCACCCACCCGGCATCCGCTGGAGTGGCAGGC
>DTZW01000119.1:0-770 GCA_012961165.1 Gammaproteobacteria bacterium
GAAGAAATTGCTCATCGCCAGGCAGTAGAGAAGATTATCGATTTTCTGGAGATTGAGTCTGTACGCAAGACCATCGTTGCGCGGTTACCTTTTGGCCTGCAAAAACGTGTTGAGCTTGGCCGCGCGCTTGCCGCCGAACCAGACCTGCTGTTGCTCGATGAGCCTATGGCAGGCATGAACCTCGAAGAAAAAGAAGACATGTGTCGTTTTGTTCTTGATGTCAACGAAGAATTAGGCACCACCATCGTGCTCATCGAGCATGATATGAGCGTGGTGATGGATATCTCCGATCGGGTGATTGTGCTCGACTACGGGCGTAAGATCTCTGAAGGGAAACCCGACGCAGTGCGTAACGATCAGAAGGTCATTGACGCCTATCTGGGAGTGCCCCACTAGGGGCTGTTCGAGTTAACCTGATGTGCAAGTTGAGGAGTAAATAACATGCCGACGGAGTTGGCGTTTTTCATCGAAGTGCTGGTTGCTGGCTTGCTCTCAGGCGTGATGTACTCACTTGTCGCACTCGGCTTTGTTCTGATCTTTAAAGCCTCAGGGGTTTTTAATTTTGCCCAGGGTGCGATGGTATTGTTTGCTGCACTCACTTTTGTCCGGATTCTGGAGATGGGTGTTAATTTCTGGCTTGCCTTCGCGATCGCATTGGCCGTGATGATAGTCCTGGCCATCATTATTGAGCGGGTCATGCTGCGGCCATTGGTGGCTCAGCCGGTGATTATTCTGTTTATGGCGACCATTGGGCTCAACTATTTTCTTGA
>DTZW01000119.1:868-5741 GCA_012961165.1 Gammaproteobacteria bacterium
TCGGCGGTTATCTGTGGAGTGCTGGTGCTTTTCCTTGCATTTTTCTTTCAAAAGGGACGAATCGGTCGAGCACTTCGCGCTGTGGCAGACGATAACCAGGCAGCAATGTCGGTTGGAATACCGCTGCAGCTAATCTGGGCGATCGTCTGGGCGACTGCAGGCATGGTAGCACTGGTGGCGGGCGCGATCTGGGGTCAACGATTAGGCGTGCAATTCAGCATTTCCCTGGTTGCGCTTAAAGCGTTACCGGTGTTGATACTCGGCGGTTTTAATTCAATTGCCGGCGCCATTATTGGTGGCTTGATCATTGGAGCCAGCGAGAAAGTGGCTGAAGTGTACCTGGGCCCAATCATCGGTGGTGGCATCGAGTCGTGGGTTGCCTACTTCATTGCAATGCTGTTCCTTATTGCCAGGCCGCAGGGCCTTTTCGGCGAAAAGATCATAGAGAGAGTCTAAAGACTATGCTTTATCGAGAAACTGGACAGTTCAAGACTTCTTACAAGAAGGATATGGCGATTTTTCCAATTCGCCAGGATCGCTGGGCTGTGGTCGCGATACTGATTTTTGTGGTTGTCGTCGTGCCACTGGTAGCAACTGAGCATGTGATAGCCGGCTACCTGATTCCACTTCTAATCTGGTCTATCGCAGCTATTGGTCTGAATATTCTGACTGGCTACACCGGCCAGCTCTCGTTGGGGCATGGGGCATTCATGGCAGTTGGCGCATATGCCGCCTATAACCTCGCCCACCGCATTCCTGAACTGCCGATCATACTGGTGTTTCTGCTCGCAGGCTTGATCACGGCGATTTTTGGTGTTCTTGTGGGTAGCCCCAGTATACGGATCAAAGGTTTTTATCTCGCGGTAGCAACGCTGGCTGCCCAGTTCTTTGTTGAATGGGTTTTTGCGACTTTTCCCTGGTTTGTGGGGGGCGCGGCCAGCATGGTCATCGATACGCCAAAAATGGCCATCTTTGGTTACCGCATAACGAGCACTTTGGATAATTACTATCTGATCCTTGGGTTCGTGGTGGTCGGAACCCTTTTTGCGAAGAACCTGGTCCGCAGTGAAATAGGCCGTGCCTGGATGGCGATCCGTGACATGGATGTTGCTGCCGAGGTGATTGGTATTAAACCCCTTTACACCAAGTTATCTGCCTTTGCGGTCAGTTCTTTTTATGGCGGTGTTGCCGGTGCGCTGTATGCGTTTTGCTATGTTAAATCCGTGGATTTCACGGCCTTTGACTTGTTTGTATCGCTCAAGGTCCTTTTCATGATCATCATCGGCGGCATGGGGAGTATCCTTGGATGTTTCCTGGGGGCTACTTTTATCGTGGCCTTACCGATTATCCTCAACGAGATCGCCCATCTATTTGCCGGGCAAATCCCGTCTGCAATGCTGAGCAATATTGAACATATGATTTTTGGTGGATTGATTATTTTCTTCCTGATCGTCGAACCCCATGGTCTTGCGAGATTGTGGATGACGGCGAAGGAGAAACTTCGGCTTTGGCCGTTCCCGCATTAGGTGCGGCAATGCCGGATTATGGGTAATAGCCCGTTTGGAAACGTGATAATGTTGCAATGGATCTCGCAAAGTAGGTTTGCGAGGTTGTTAGAAACCTAAGGAGGCGAAATATGAAAGTTAAAAGATTAGTCATCCCATTTATTTCTGGTTTAGCGCTGTCGGCGTTATTTGCTGCGTCGACTATGGCCGCTGAAGAATCAGACCCAACCAAGGAGCAGTTTATACCGGTGCTGACTTATAAGACCGGCCCCTTTGCCGCTGGCGGTAGTGGACAGGCAGGTGGTTGGGAAGACTACATGGCACTTTTGAATCTGCGTGACGGCGGGATTAACGGCATCAAATTTGTCTGGGAAGAGTGCGATTTTGGGTACAACACCGAGCGTGGAGTGGAGTGCTACGAGCGCCTTAAAGGCAAGGGCCTCAAAGGTGCGCCGGTCTTCCAACCCATGTCAACGGGTGTAACCTATGCGCTGATGGAACGATCTGCTGCCGACAATATCCCATTGCTCTTCATTGGTTATGGTCGAACCGATGCCACAAATGGTCGGGTTTTTCCCTGGGGATTCCCTGCGATCACAAACTATTGGAACCAGAGCACCGTTAAATTGCGCTTTATCGCAAAGCGGGAAGGTGGTGAAGACAAGCTGAAAGGAATGAAGATCGTTAACCTGCATCTGAAGCACCCCTATGGAATTGAGACCATTCCGGTCTGGGATGCGATGGCCGAGAAATTTGGATTTGAGGTCACACACATTCCTGTGCCATGGCCGGGTATCGACCAGAAATCGCTTTGGTTACAGATCCGAAAGATTCAGCCGGACTACGTGATTAACCGAAACTGGGGCGTATCGTGCACAGTACCATTGCGCGAAGCCAAGCGCATGGGGTTCCCAAGGGACAAGATCATCGGTGTATGGTGGTGTGGTTCTGAAGAGGACGTGATTCCTGCAGGCTCTGCAGCAAAGGGATACATCACTACGAATTTCAGTGGAGTAGGTACCGATTATCCTGTCATCGAAGCGATCTTCGATAACGTATATGGTGTCATGAAGGGCAACATCGCATCGTCACGAGTGGGTACTGTGATTTATAACCGGGGCGTAGCATCTGCCATCATCATCGCTGAAGCTATTCATATTGCTCACAAGAAATTTGGAGTTGGGCCGGTTGGTGGGACGGAATTTCGCTGGGCGATGGAGAATTTTGATCTCACTTCAGAAAGAATTGCTGAACTTGGCGCAACCGGTCTAGTGCCGCCGTTTAAGCTTTCCTGTGATGATCATGAGGGTAGTGGTAAGGCCCAATTCCAGCAATGGGATGGATCGAAATGGGTTCAGATAGAAAGCTGGATGGAACCCTATTCAGAAATCACAAAACCCATGATAGCGGCATCATCAGCTCAGTATGCCAAAGAGAAGGGTATTACTCCTCGTTGCGGGCTAGACTGAGTTCAGCACTAAACAATTGGGATCAAAAACCATGGAAGAAGCCTTGAATGAGCCGGCATTACCGTTGCTCAAAGTCAGCAATATCGAGGTAGTATATGACCATGTGATCCTTGTATTAAAAGGAGTATCTCTCGAGGTTCCCGAGGGGGGCATTGTCGCCCTCCTCGGAGCCAACGGAGCGGGTAAGACAACTACGCTCAAATCTATATCCAATCTACTGATGGCGGAGCGCGGCGACATTACCAAGGGAACCATTGAGTTTCGCGGTGAATCTATTCAGGGTCTCTCAGCCAATCAGTTGGTAAAGCGTGGCGTGATTCAGGTTATGGAAGGCCGCCGCTGCTTCGAGCATTTGACTGTGGAAGAAAACCTTCTGACTGGTGCGTTCACACGTACCGATGGCGCGTCTTCGATCCGCCGTGATCTGGAACTGGTTTATGGTTACTTCCCGCGCCTCAAGGACCGGCGTAACAGCACTTCCGGCTATACCTCTGGCGGGGAGCAACAGATGACAGCAGTGGGGCGGGCTTTGATGGCTCGGCCGAAAATGATACTGCTTGATGAACCCTCGATGGGGTTGGCGCCAACTCTGGTTGAAGAAATCTGCGAAATCATGCAGCAGCTCAATCAGAAAGAGCAGGTCACCTTCCTGTTGGCAGAGCAAAATACCAATATGGCGCTGCGTTATTGTCATTATGGTTATATCCTCGAAAATGGCCGAGTCGTCATGGATGGCGACGCCAAAACACTGCTGGATAATCAGGACGTAAAAGAGTTTTATCTTGGGGTTAGCGGTGGACAAAGAAAGAGTTTCAGGAACGTAAAACATTATCGTCGGAGAAAGCGCTGGTTGAGTTAATAGCGTCTCAGCCTGTGTTTCTGAGTCCGGATCGCATGTCACCCCCATTGTTCAAGTACGAGCAACATCAAACCCCAGGATTAAGATGAGCGATTACTACGACGCTCTGGAAACACGCGTTGTGGCACAGCGTGAGGCCGAGCAATTCGAGTTGCTGCGTGAGCAATTACGCTATGCCAAGTGTGAAGTCCCGGCTTATACCGCTTTGCTTGAGGAAGTTAATCCTGATGCCGTTTGCGCGCGTGATGCGCTTGCAAAACTGCCGGTAACGCGTAAGTCGGAGTTGGCGCAAGGGCAGGCAGACAGCCCACCGTTGGGGGGGTACTGCGCGCTTTCTGGCCGTACGTTGCCTCGAGTCTTTTCTTCACCGGGTGGGATTTTTGAACCCCAAGGCACAGGTGGCGATTTCTGGCGCACAGCGCGGGCCTTGTACGCGGCTGGGTGTCGGGAAGGAGATCTGTTACATAACACCTTCTCTTATCATTTTACGCCAGCTGGGTTCATGCTCGAAGGCGGAGCCCATGCATTGGGATGCACGGTGTTTCCGGCGGGTACGGGGCAAAGTGAGCTACAGGTGCGCGCGATAGCGCATTTGCGGCCACGGGCTTATGTCGGGACTCCTTCGTTTCTAAAGATCCTGCTGGATAAAGCCCACGAGATGGGAGTATCGCTTTCCCCCCTGACCACTGGACTGGTCTCGGGCGAGGCCTTGCCCACAAGTTTGCGTGAGGAGTTGGCTACTAAAGGTGTTAACGTACTGCAGGCCTATGCGACAGCGGATGTGGGTTTGATCGGTTACGAATCCCCAGCCCGCGAAGGTTTGATTCTGGATGAGCAAGTATTAGTAGAGATTGTCCGCCCCGGAACAGGTGATCCGGTATCGCCAGGCGAGGTGGGCGAGGTGCTGGTAACTACGCTGCAGCCGGGGTATCCACTGATCCGTTTCGCCACCGGGGATCTTTCTGCATTTATGGATGGTGTCAGCGCCTGTGGCCGCACCAACCAGCGCGTCAAAGGGTGGATGGGGCGGGCCGATCAGA
>DTZW01000120.1 GCA_012961165.1 Gammaproteobacteria bacterium
CGACACAAAAACGGGCTTAATTCTACTTATACTCGCGATTTGAAAAACTGCACGTCGAGTGGGTATAGCGAACCTTGCTTCTCGGAACAAGTCAAAGGCCTGCGACGAGCCTGTTGGTCGCTGAAGCTGCTATATTGAATTTGCGTGATTTGGGGTACAGGTTTGTCTAAGCAAGAGGGATTGTTCTACGGCTGGAAAGTTGTTGGCGCGCTATTCGTGATGTTAGCATTTTCATCCGGCCTGGGGTTCTACGGGCATTCAATCATCTTACAGGCGCTGGTGAGAGAGTCGGGGTTTGACGTTGAGTTGGCCTCGTCGGCGGTTTCTCTATTTTTTCTGGTTTCCGGTCTTACCGGCCTGATCATTGCACAGCTCATTGAACGAATTGATGTTCGGATCGTGATCATCATCGGTGCGGTGCTCGCGTCGACCTCGCTCTGGATGATCGGAAGTGTTTCAACTGATGTTGAGTTGTTCAGCGTTTACGTAATTTTTGGCGTTGGTTGGAGTGCATCCGGGCTACTTCCGGCAACTACGTTGATCGCCCGCTGGTTCCAGTCCAACCGTGCAAAAGCCCTTAGTATTGCGTCCACTGGACTATCAGTCGGTGGAATTACGATAACACCGCTCATGGCGTTTCTTGTTGACGAATATTCTTTGGCCGCTGTCTCACCGATATTGGGATTAATCTACCTCGTTGGGATTCTTCCAGTCACCTGGTTCGTGCTTAGATCTTCACCAACGGATGTTGGTCTCAATCCTGATGGCGCGAACGGCAGTGCAGAGAAAAGCGGGATTCTGTTGCTCGACGCGGTACGACACCCGTTTTTTTGGGGCTTGAGCATTGCTTATGTTCTGGTGATGGCGGCCCAGGTCGGTGGGATTGCGCATCAATTCGGTGTCCTGATCGAGCGAGTCACGGTGACACAGGCTACCTACGGTATCGCTATCCTGCCAGCGGCTAGTGTCGTGGGCCGGCTCGTGGGCGGTATGATTTTAGATCGAATCTCGACACTCAGGTTTGCGCTAGTGATGATGGCGCTTCAAGCCACATCGTTATTCATCGTAGGTTCGTCCACTAGTGTTGTAACTCTTTTTCTTGCGCTTGGTCTTTTCGGGGTCAGTGTTGGTAATCTTCTAATGTTGCCGCCACTCATCATTGCTGAGGTCTATGGGCTTGCTAACTACAGCCAAATTTATTCTTGGTCGAACCTGATTACTATGTTGGGTGTTGCAGGTGGTCCGGTATTGATGGGTATTTTGTTTAGCGTTAGTGGTGCTTACCACGTTCCCTACATCGTAGCGGCCGCGCTCGGCTTGTCTGCTGCAATCGTGTTTATGCTGTTTAAACCACCGCGTAACTGACAAGGCGAATAGCTTGCTCTCGATTGGTTCATCAAAGACCAACAGATTTCCACCGGGAGTTCCCTTCAAACCCCTATTTCAGGGACAGACCTGCTTGGCTACCGACACAAAAACGGGCTTAATTCTACTTATACTCGATGCCAGTCACTCCAACTGTCTGGGAGCATTGGTTTCGCTATCGCCCCTGACGACGGCGACTAGCTGAAACACCTGATCTCGGCGGCGGACACTGCCATGTACAAAGCTAAAAACCTTGGTAAAAACCGCTACGCCATGGCGACTAGCTGAAACTTCTGGCCTACAGCGCAATGGACCGACGGGTTCGCCAAAAGAGGCACCACCGATCAGGTCAGTTAAATCTGTGCATTGATGTTGTACAATAATTTCCGGCATCTGATTTCGTGAAACATTTGAGTTGCAAGAAGGATTGTGGGTGGATTGCCGAGGGGTGGATTGATGGAGAACCTTCCAAGTCATGTAGATACAGAAACTGTCATCGAATGCCTGGTGCGAGATGGTGCCGTGGTTGTCGAACATTTGGCCCAAGCACCTCTGCTTAAAGTGATCATGGATGAACTCAGGCCTCATTTTGATCGGGAGGGCGCCAGGTTTCAAAATGATTTCAACGGCTACCAGACTCTGCGCCTGGGTGCACTGCTTGGCCTGGCGAAACATTCTGCTGACCTGATTGCCCATCCCCGGGTGCTGCAGGTAGCCGATGCAGTGCTTGGCCCGCACTGTGAATGTATCAGACTTGGCAGCACAACCGCGATTGAGATCTATCCGGGTCAAGCAATGCAGGAATTGCACGAGGATGACAGCTTTTACCCGCTGAAAATACCGGAAGTAGAATTCCAGATTGGCGCCATGTGGGCGCTCGATGATTTCACGATTGAGAACGGTGCCACCAGACTTGTTCAGGGCAGCCACTGGACCGGGCAGGTCACCAAGATCGATGAAGCCTCTGTCATTAGTGCCGAGATGCCAAAAGGGTCCGTGCTGTTGTATTTTGGGTCTCTCTTCCATGGTGGCGGTGCCAACAACTCGAAGCATCCACGGGCAGGAATAATCAATACTTACGCCCTGGGTTGGCTTCGTCAGGAAGAAAACCAGTATCTGTCGGTGCCTCGTGAATTAGCTGACAGTTATCCTGAAATCGTTCGAAGGCTTATGGGGTATCAGGCTCATGGAAGATATCTCGGGGTGTTTCCTGCTGACCCGGATGGACGTTGGTACGAGGCCTGATATTCCAGGCGCAGTATCTCAGCCACTAACTTCGGATACGAACCATTTCCGGGTCATAAAAAGGTTTCAGCGAGACATCGGCTGGGTAAACCCTCCCTGCAATCACCACGGTCCATTCGCCTTCTGACAGGTAAGCCGCATTGACAGGATCGCCTTCAACCATGGCGAGACCGACGCCCGCGCCCAGCGTATGGCCGAAAGAACCTGCACGTATGGAGCCCACCGGTTTTCCGTTTCGATGCACAATTTCGTGATGCATTAATATGGGTTCCGGGTCACGTAACAAAATGGATACGAGGCGATGTGTGTACTTGATGCTGGCTTTGCGCTCGATACTCGCGGTTTTACCAATGAAGTCACTCTCCTTTTTCAATCGGACGGCGAATCCCAGGCCGGTTGAAAAGGGGTCATCCATGTTGTCGATATCGTGGCCGTAATCACGATAGCCCTTTTCAAGTCGCAGACTGGCCAGCGCCTTAAGACCGGCATGGCGAAGTCCAAACTGTGCGCCTGCCTGAACAATACGGTCGTAAACGTGTAGTGCCTGTTCACTGGGAATGTTCAGCTCGTAACCCAGTTCACCCGCATAGGTAATGCGCACACACAGCACACGGCCAAGGCCGATATCAATTTCTCGAGCTGTGCGAAACGGGAATGCCTCGTTGGACAGATCGGCGCTGGTTATTGATTGCAGCAGCTCACGCGATCGAGGGCCCTGTATGTTCAACTGTCCGTAGCCGGACGTAACATCGGTAACAAATACGTGTTGATCGACACCAATGTGGCGTTTCATCCATGTCTCGGTATGGCGATGGGCGACATCCGAAGTGACGACCATGAATTTTTCGTTGTCCAGTTTGATGACAGTAAGATCCGCCTCAAGCAGGCCATCATCATTCAGCCACTGGGTGTAAGTAATTTTCTCGCTGTCGCCATTGACCTCATTGGCTGACAGGTAGTCCAGAAAAGCACCTGCATCCCGGCCCTGTACCAGAAACTTGCCCATGAAACTCATATCCATGGCGATCACATCTTCGCGACAGGCGCGGTGTTCGGCTTCCCAGTGCGGGAACCATTGTGGACGGCCATAGGTGAGGGGGCCCTCGTCAGGTTGTTGACCTTCAGGGGCGTACCAACCAGGGCACTCCCAACCACTCACGTCGCGAAAGTGCGCGCGTTGCGCAACGAGACGCTCGTGGAACGGTGAGCGGCGAGCACCGCGAGCAGATTGTGGCTGACGATCCGGGAAATGGCAGGCGTAAACCAGCCCCAGCGATTCCAGCGCGCGTTGCCGTCGGTATTCGGGATTGCACTGGTAGGCGGAAAAACGATCGATATTGAAACCGGTGACATCAACATCGGGTTTGCCGTTGAGTATCCAGTGCGCAATGACTCGGCCGTAGCCGCCGCCGGTAATAATGCCTACGGAGTTAAGTCCTGCTGCAACGAAATAATTACGCAATTCTGGAGCTTCACCCATGACCGGTGCAAGGTCGGGGGTAAAGCTTTCGGGACCACAGAAAAATTTTCGGATACCGGCTTCTCTGGCAATCGGGACTCTTTCCATTGCTTTTTCAAGAAACGGTGTGAGGCGATCCCAATCGGGTGGCAGTTCACCGAATGAAAAATCGTCGGGAATCCCCTCTAATTGCCACGGCTTACAATCAGGTTCAAACAGACCAATCATCAGGCCGCCTGTTTCCTCGCGATAGTACGCATACTTCGATGGGTCTTCCAACACCGGCAGATCTTTGGTGATGCCTTCTATGGATTCGGTAATCAGGTAATAGTGTTCAGCTGCCTGGTTAGGAATCACCACTCCATTTTGTTCCCCCAATTGGCGAGCCCACATACCTGCGCAGTTGACGACAAACTCACAGCGAATATCTCCCCTATCAGTGCGGACGCCCGAGACAGCACCGTTGGTGGTCAGTACTTTGCGAATCGGCGTTTTCTCGATCAGCTTCGCGCCTTTCATGCGCGCACCCTTGGCCATCGCCATCGTGACGTCTACTGGATTAATACGGCCGTCGTGCTCTGCATAGAAACCAGCCTTAATGTCATCCACATTGGCTAATGGAAACAGGTCCTTTATCTCCGTGGCTGAGAGTTCGTGGATATCATTTCCGTGCAGTCGGTTAAAGGCGGCGATACGGCGATACTCTTCAACGCGGTCTTCATCTGCGGCAAGTTCGATAAATCCGCTGCCCACAAAACCGGTCTGTTGTCCGGTTTCATGCTCCAGTCGATCGTACAGATTCCTCGCATGTTTACGGATATCAAGGAGGGTTTCAGAGCCGGAGCCAAAGTTGGTGAGTAAACCCGCCGCGTGCCAGGTTGTGCCGGAGGTAAGTTGGTCACGTTCCAACAATACAACGTCGCAACCTTCTTCTGCCAGGTGGTAGGCCACCGAGCAGCCAATGATACCGCCGCCGATAACAACAACTCGCGCGGAATCAGGTAATTGTTGGTCAGCCATTGTTGGTACTCCGTGAGAGAGGTTGAATGTACTCCAAACCCTGCAACCGCAAAAGATAGAATAATAGCGGCTTTATCTGGAATAGGAGTACCTGCCTATCGGCAACATGTTCGACCCAAAGCGGCATCTCACAACTCCTCAGATGATCCGCTTAAACTTTGTCAAACCACAAAAAGGTGTGATCGAGAAAGTGTGATCGAGAAAATATTGAAGCATCCTGGATTGGATGAGGCATCGCAGGCCCGAAACCGCTCCCCGCCGACCAGCCTTTTTGATCACTCAAGCCAACTTTTCTGACATCGGCCAACGCTGCTGGGATCTGACTCGACCTGGCGGTCCGAAAAGCGAATCGATCGGTGGGATCCAGTCCGTTGGTTCATCAAAGCCCAACAGATTTCCACCGGGAGTTCCATTCAAACCCCTATTTCAGGGACAGGCCTGCCTGGCTACCGACACAAAAACGGGCTTAATTCTACTTGTACTCAGGTTGGGAGACAGCGCCGGCAAGCTTTGACGCCTATTTAACGGCGCGGCCGGCGAGTCCTTCCTCAAAAAGGGCACAGAGTTCAGGCTCGGGAGCCGGCACTG
>DTZW01000121.1 GCA_012961165.1 Gammaproteobacteria bacterium
ATACTTGATGGCCAGGACGTGATAGCACAAGCGAAGACGGGTTCAGGAAAAACTGCCGCCTTCGGCCTGGGAATACTGAACAAACTCGATGTGAAAAAATTCAGGGTCCAGTGCCTCATATTGTGCCCAACGCGCGAACTAGCTGATCAGGTCGCAAAGGAAATCAGAACGCTTGGTCGAAAAATTCACAACATCAAAGTGCTGATTTTGTGCGGGGGCGTCGCATTTGGACCCCAGAAAGGTTCACTGGAGCACGGCGCACATATTGTCGTTGGAACGCCAGGCAGAACCGAAGAACACCTTAGGAAACAAAACCTCTCGTTGGAAAATTTAGACACCTTCGTTCTCGATGAGGCGGACAGAATGTTAGATATGGGTTTCGGGGAGTCGATTGCCCAGATCATTCGGTATCTGCCCGCCAAAAGACAGAACATGTTGTTTAGCGCGACCTACCCCCATAACATTGACAAGCTCGCGGAAAAAGTCATGGTCAACCCACGACGACTTGAAGCGCCCGATCAGCATGACGCAAACACCATCCAACAGCTACTGTGCCAGATCACCGACAAATCAAAGCGAACAGAAGGACTGGTGAGCCTACTGCAGAAATACAAGCCCGACTCCGCGCTCGTGTTCTGCAATACCAAACAACTAACGGAAGACGTGTCACTTGAACTCAGAAACCTGGGCTTCAGTTCACGCGCTATTCACGGTGACCTGGAGCAGAGAGACCGTGACAACAGGCTTGTACAATTCTCGAACAAAAGTCTTTCTATTCTGGTGGCTACCGATGTCGCTGCCAGAGGTCTCGATATTGATTCCCTTGACCTCGTCGTGAACTATCATTTGTCACGAGATCCCGAGGTCCACACACATAGAATAGGTCGTACCGGGCGCGCAGGGAACACTGGCCTGGCCTGCTCGTTGTTTCATGAGAGTGAAAAATACAAAATCGAGCTCCTGGAAGCCGTTTTGGAGCAGTCCCTGGAACGCACCGTCATCGACCCATTGGACCCTGGCTTCAGGCCAGCGCAACCACCTATGGCGACATTGCAAATAGACGGTGGGAAAAAACAAAAAATCAGACCCGGTGACCTATTAGGCGCACTGACCGGGGAAAATGGTATCGAGGGGAGCGCTGTCGGAAAAATCAGCATCTTCGACAGGTCGGCGTATGTCGCCATCAAGCGGACGTCATCAAAACAGGCCCTTGCTGTTCTAAACGATGGGAAGATCAAAGGCCGTTCTTTTCGCGCCCGCAAAATCTAATACCGTTCCTTTTCCCAGGGAAGTATCCAGACGGCCTAACAGCGTTAACAAACCGCTGGATAGCCTAAACAAGGTCACACAAGCACGCCACTAATGCCCTTTACTCTATTATTCGTCTGCTGCCCAAAGGAAAAATACGAGCCACAAATAAGTGTACCTGGCCTGGTCTAACTGCAGTTCAGACAGCCCTTTCGAGTCTCTTCGTGCATCAAAGATGCGACATCCAATCACCCAAAGTAATACGCTATACTTCCCTATAATCACTCGACAAACGAGCAGCCGCACAGCATGAAATCCGCCAAGCCTTTGATACAAATCACAGCTTACTATTTCGCCCTTTGTCTGCTCGCGTATGGCCTGGTAAAGATTTTCCCAGCGTTAATAGATTATCTTCCCTTCGGTGGGAACGGGCTTCCTCCTACTGGAGCCAATGAATTCCTGACAGGTAACTTGACCACTCTATCGTGGGAACCCATGACAAAAGCGATCAAACTCACTATGGCGACGATAGGCGTCGTGCTTATCATGGAACCGGTGGTATGGATCTACATGGGCGCAAGACGCAGGAAAGGTCGCGACCAGGCATTCCTACTAACATTACTCCTACTGCCTGTTGTCGTTGGCGGCATTGTGATGATCGTCCAAAACAGTCTGGCACTGGCCTTCAGCCTTGCCGGGATCGTTGCTGGGGTCAGGTTCAGATTGACGTTAGATGATACGTTAGACGCCAGCTACATCTTTATTGCAATCGCTGTTGGGCTTTCCGCCGGAATCGAGGCGCTAGAAATAGCGATGGTGATTACCGTGTTCTTCAACTATTTCATTCTCATCTTCTGGGAGCTTGAGTATGGTGAAGAAGTTTCCGCCAACCGCTGGTTCACGAAAGAATGGATGAATCGCGGCCAAGACGATGACCAACGTGAACCGCCTGCGCCTGGAAACACCAACTAGGGTATGAACCCCAGGCCTTTTTTGCTGCTTGCCGCTCTAGGCAGCATGCTCTTTTTAATTGGAGCGTTCGTAACCCAGCTCGAGCCTGGAGACGCTGCCCCGGGGAAAGCACCGGCGGCGTTACCCGAATTTCTTCGAGAAGCTTCTGGCCTGGCCAAAGTCAACGAACACCTACTACTGACTCACAACGACGAAAAAGGCCACATCTATTCGATCGTTCTTCCGAGCCTTCATATTACAAAACTGGTTTCTCTTGGCAATCCCGTTGTGCTCGATGATTTCGAAGGCATTGCGGTGAGGGGTGACAACGTCTATATGATTACCAGTACAGGGAAACTCTATGTGATCCCCAATGTCTCTTTTACGGCAGCAAACCAGCTTGCGAACTGGAGCATTCTAGATACCGGCCTTGCAGCAGCCTGTGAAGTCGAAGGCCTTCATTTTGACGATGGGAAACTGCTGATCCCCTGCAAAAATATTTACAAACGAAACGGGAAGAAAACGAGCGGCAAAGACAGGATTACTGTGTATTCCTACGTGCCAGGGAAGGACACGGAAGCAAGAAAGCTCTTCTCTTTGGACGATGACAGGCTTAAAGGCAACAGGAAGAGAGTTACGGGTATTGACAGTGATGTTAACTTCTACTACTTCCTAACCCCTGCGAATGTACTGCGCGTTAATCGCAACACACTGTCACTTCAGTTCTTCCCACTGGATTCAACCGCCCACAAGCAACCTGAAGGCATCGCGATGATGGGAAATGGATCCGTTTATCTGGTCGATGATCGAAAGGACGGCGCGGGTGGGCTCAGTCATTACAAGACCCTGGAATCCATTTCCAATTTTTAGCCTCTGCAGGCATCCAAAACTTTTTCCTGCCAGACCTCATCGTCCGCGATCATTTCTAATGATTTCGTAAAGTACTTCACCCTCTGCTTTAGAGACCTTTTCCCCAACACAGTGTCCGTTCTCAGAATATCAAGTAACGCTTCCCGCATACTCAACATATGACGTCTCGCTTCGCTAACCTGGCTATTGTGGGCACAATAACCTCGGTACAACCTTTGGGTGACTTTCTTGATTCTGAGCGACGGAATGCCCGTTGCATAGCTCGCATTGACCAATCCGGAGGAATCGAAGTCATAGATAACCGGTCGGTAGAGGGAATCTTCACCTCGCAGTATTTTAGCATTGTGACAACAAGAATCATCAGCGGAGGCAACGATCGAGTAGTCTGCATTACTCACCATATACTGAAACAAACCTACCAGTGCGCTACTGTCTGGCTCAAGCTCTGATCTTAGGATACTGCCAACTTTAGTTGTCTCTAGATTATTACGTTTAGCGAGCCTAGATTTTCGCTCGACAAAGAACGCAGGCTCCTGGCGAACCTTGCCCTTCTCGTTGGTATAACTCATGTTCAACCAGCGCACGTTGTAAGATAAAGGGGTTAGCAAATTGAACATGCGGTAGATCAGGAACTCAGCCCTAAGATAGTCTCGATAGGTTGCTGTATTCTTGCACTGCACTACCAGCTTCAGACTTTTTTGGTGATCATAAAGCGTCTTCTTGATCGCTTCTGGTTCAAATTCAATCCTGAGAGGGGGATAGCGACAGACTTCAGAATCAAGTCGTTTGTTGCCTCTAACACGCAATTCGATGTCGAAATTGTCTTCTCCCGTGCCGAGCGTCGCTTTGTACGATTCAGATTTGTCGCGTTCTCTTCTTATTTTAATTAGCGGCCCAGATAGACTGATTTCCATAGGCTCCGAGGATTCAAATAGCCGGTCAGCTTGCGCCGGCGATCCCAGCATCAGGAAAAGCAATGTAACCCATCCAGCCGTAGAACTATTGCGAAGGTTCATTCGTAGCCGGGGCTTTGCTCGAAGCAGCGTTAAAGGCACCGAGACTCGCCGGATCACTCGCTTCCATAAAGAAAGACTGGGAGCAAAAACCATCTTCGATGTGAGTTCTCTCATAATTATTCTCGCTGTCCAGCATCCAGGATTGAATAGTGTCCTTGATATTGGCGTGTAATATTCCATCAACTATGACTGATTTCACCCGAGAGTTCTCGACCGGCACCAGCAACTCAGCCCTCTCATCGAGATTGCGCTCCATTAGATCCGCAGAGCCGAAGTAAACCACGGAGGTTTCGGCCGAAACCGGCTGTCCACCACCAAACATATAGATCCTGGAATGTTCAAGAAATCTGCCGACGATACTTTTTACTCGAATACGCGAAGACATACCGGGCACTCCTGGGCGCAGTGCGCAGTGCCGCCGGATAACCAGGTCAATCTCCACCCCGGCTTCGGAGGCTTCATAAAGTTGCTCGATAATCCCGATATCTGTTAGTGAGTTTACCTTGATACAGATGTAGGCGGGCCTGCCTCCTCGCGCATGATCAATCTCGCCACGTATCAACTCGTCAAGTTTATCTCTCAAAAAATACGGGGCCATGATCAGTTTTTCAGGCTGTCCCATTCTTTCGCTGGAGAGGTAGTTGAACAACAATTGGGTATCACGACCGATGACATCATCACGGGTGAAGAACGAGATATCCGTGTAAGTCTTCGCGTTGCTAGGATGATAGTTCCCCGTCCCAAGATGGGTATAGGTTACCGCTTCACCATCTTCCATTCGCACAACCAATGTCGCCTTGCAATGGATTTTAAGCCCGACAATCCCATAGATAATCTGCACGCCTGCCATTTCGAGGCGCTTCGCGAGCTCGATATTCGAGGCTTCGTTGTCACGTGCCTCCAGCTCAATCACCGTCAATACGGTTTTACCCTTCCTGGCGGCCAGGATTAGCGCTTCAACAATCGGCGATTCGTCACTGGTTCGGTACAGCGTCTGCTTAATCGAGACAACATCCGGATCCTCAGCCGCCTGCTGAATGAACCTGATCACGGAATCAAACGATTCGTAGGGCCAGTGCACGATCATATCGCCCGCGGAAATCGCAGCAAAACAATCGTTGTCGGAAGCTAACAGTTGTTCAGGGTATCGTGATTTGAAATGCGGAAAGACATAGCCACTAACTTTTCCATCCAAATCATCAAGTACTTCTGAAATATCAGACAAACCCACGAGGTCCGTCGGTACAATAAACTCAGATGCTGTCATTCGTTCATTTTGGTTCTCAAGGAACTGAATTTCCTCATTGGACAACAGCCCCAGCTGGCGAGCAACAAAACGAATGGCCTGGTCAGGCATCGTCTCCGAGACGCGAAGCTTGATGACATTCGCTTTCTGCCGCATACGCAAACCTGATTCTACAATTGTCCGAAGATCATCGTTCCGCTCTTCCTTGGCAAGATCATTATCACGAAGAATCTGGAAAAAGCCGAAACTCCGCAACGTTTCACCCGGAACAAGCTCTTGCCAGCAAAACTGAATGAGGGTCTCCGCAGTGACATAGCGATGCTCTTCGCCTGGAACAGAAATGAATCTAGACAGATTAGAGGGCAAGGGTAATAGGACAAAGCCTTCCCCGAATTCGAGAATAGCGCAAAGACCACCACTCGAAATAAACGGGAACGGATGCTCCTCGTCTATCGTAAAGGGCGTTAGTACGTGCAGAAAATGGCTCTTAAAAAAGTTTGAAAGCCACACCACATCGGCCTGATCCAATTCCTCAATCTGGGGAAACCTGATTCTGTGTTCTCCCAGTTCAGACTGCAGATGACGCCAGCTTTCCTGCTGTACCTGCATAAGGTCGTTAGCCTTTTCGGTTACGACCATCAACTGCTGGATCGCAGTCAGACCGTCGGGTGTCACATATCCATCACGCCTGGCCGCCGATCGCCTGAGCTTAGCAACCCGCACCGCATAAAACTGGTCAAGCACACTGGACGAAATAGAAAGAAAACGCACACGTTCAAAAAGAGGGTGCATGAGGTTGCTGGACTCTTCCATCACCCGCTGGATAAATAGCAGGTCTGAGAGCTCCCGGTTGAAAAACCGGTCGCTGGTTCCACAAACGACAAGCGACGACACTTCATTTTTTGTCGAACTGTATTGTTCATCCGACGCGATGATGCGGGTAAAGGGGAGTCTGCCCCATAATTTGGCAAGAACTTCCGACACTAGTTTACTCCACCTGAGGGCATTATCTGTTTCTCCCGAGCTACCTGGTTATCCAGGAACTTAACATATCTTCGAAGCCTGCTATCCGCCGGCTCAAGCTCAGACACGATTTCCAGATACTCCTGCACAGGAAGGTCATCTCCGGGAAAGGGGACCAGGGTGCCGCGATGCATCACCTGCAGAACGCCATCTTCGATGACAATGTTGGCGAGGCTACCTCCGTAATACGCAGAAATGCCAACGTCTATCATGATCACCTTGCCATCAAGTCTGGTGAGGATAGCGCCATGAGTAGGCGTGTGGGCGATAAAAATACGACTCACATCATAGAATTCCAGCATCTCAAGCAAGGGCACCAATTCGACGTCGGCACCATTCTTTGCAAGGCCCCGATACCAGAGGGGCCCCTCCGGGCTATTTGATATATCCTCACCATCGAACGATGCCGAGACTCGCCTTCTCACCTGGCGGTTGATTTCGGACAGCTTCTGATATTCAGTGTGAGGATTCATGCCACCATGAACAAACAGGGAGTCATTTATTCGAATAACCGTATTGTGTGACGCTACCCATTTTGCCATTTCCCGACCAGGCTCCCATATGGTCCGGTGCTCGACGTACCCCAACGGGAACTCTTTCTTCAAACCTGCCATCACTAGATCCGGGTTCGTGGCGAGCGTTGGATCAATTGAAACCCGGTGTTTATACACGGCTTCAATATAGCGAGCCCTGACGGCATCAGAATTCTCCGCTATCAGAGCAGAATATTCCCCAGGGTGAACGTATCGCAGATCACCCTGAATATTCATCACCTCGTGATTCCCAATAAGGACGTGTACGCGACCGCCCTTTTTCCTTGCTTGCTTCTCCAGCTTCATCAGGTGTCGGATAATCCGAATTGAATCCGGGCCGCGATCGACCACGTCACCTAGTTGAACAAAGTGCGTTTTACCTCCCTGCCATCGCAACTGTTCGTCTACCAGCCCATTCATTGTCAGAACTTTAATGTACTGATCATAATCACCATGCAGATCACCTACGGCAACGATCCTGTCTACGCCTTTAAATAAATCTTTGGCTGTTGATGTACAGGCAGAGAGAAAACCAACCGCAAGCAATAGACCAATAGCCAGGGATCTGATAGGTAAAAATCTCATGTGCTCCTCATTGCCACTGTATTTTTGCTCGGTCGAGTTGGCATAGGGTTAATTTACCCTAACTTGTCATTTGATACAGCCATGTGTTTGCTTAGCACCATCCAGAGGCAGTTCCCCGGGGCTGGTTTTCCCTTCCGGGTAGACATGCAAGCATACCGAACTTGCTGGTGGGGTCGGTATCAGCAGCAGGCTACGGCGGTTAGTGCTCACCACTAGGTTCTGGGAACCTCTTGTACTATATTGGTAGGTGGATCATTACGCTATCAATCAGGAGGTAAAATGAGTTCCTTGATGCTCGCAGGCGCCTACTCAGATCGGGAAAAGGCAGCCGAAACCGCGGTCCGTACTGGTGGTATCAACCTGGCAGCCACTTCTGCCGAAACAAACCACCTGCCATTCGCATCCCTGGTTTTAGCAGTGACCGATGAACTGGATCTGTTTGTAGGTGACGCAGATGCAGGGAGCTATCTGGTCTGTGAACGACCCATAAAGAACACACCCCTGCTTCAACTAACAAAGGAAAACCAGCCCGGCAGTATTGGTATATTTACGATGGTCGCCAATGCTGATCTCGGCGCTCGAG
This sequence comes from Gammaproteobacteria bacterium, assembly GCA_012961165.1. GTDB lineage: Bacteria > Pseudomonadota > Gammaproteobacteria > Pseudomonadales > Azotimanducaceae > UBA9659. The sequence goes on from DTZW01000121.1 coordinate 8,056, forward strand.
AATCAGACCGGCACTGGCGTGACAAACACGCCCCGCTGGCACTGGAAGTTCACACCGCGATGACTCATTACTACCAGCTTAGCGTCCTTCAACGATTCAACGGACCGGTGTGGAACGGATTTGCACTTTGCTGTTTCAGGAATGAGGACGACTTAAGAAACCGTTTTTTTAACACCCCAGAAGGCGAAACCGCCATAGCAAGGGACGTTGCCAAATTTGCCGACCCCCGGAAATCTCCACGCAGAGTCCTGTCGACGTTTGCACAGGCCGGTTAATAGCGTCGCCATTTGCTACATCAAAAATTACAGGGTGTTTGCAACGCTTTGAGCTCGTCCTGTGGTTTCTTTATCATATAATGTGATCTATATCGCTCATCTAACGGTTACCAGAAATGGTCGAAGCACCTGATTGGAAGAACAACGGTATCAAGGTCATCTCGGGTGACCATCTTGACACCAACACACCCCAGACTCCGGGAATGAACCGCGCAGCGGCCATTAACTATGCAACTGCTGGCGCAAACAAATTGTGGGCTGGAACTGTCGAAATTCATGCCGACGCCAAAACCGGAGCCCATCATCATGGCGCCCTGGAAAGCATTATCTATATTATTAGCGGACGAGCACGTATGCGCTGGGGTGAACAACTGGAATATGTTTGCGAAGCAGGCCCAGGTGACTTTATTTTCGTGCCACCCTACGTGCCCCACCAGGAGATCAATGCCTGCGAAAACGAATCACTTCAATGCGTTCTGGTTCGAAGTGACCAGGATGCCGTGGTGGTAAACCTGGACATACCGGTCATTGAAGATCCCGAGGGCCTGCACTGGATTGACCCGATCCATGCCTCACCAGAGTAGCGCGCCTTATCAGGAGTCTTGCAAACTGATCAACAAACTCCTGGTTTGTTCATTCTCTTCCGGGTTCGTTGCATAAACCGACGCAGCGAAGTCCGTGACCCCGGCTTCCTTCAATGCCATCAGTGCATCCTCAACTGCGGACTCACTTCCTGCAATCGCAAGATCAGCCGGGCCACTAACGCCCTCCCTCTTGAACATCGCCTTATACGAGGGCAGTTCGCCATACATCGTAAGTGTCTTGCTGATTCGCTCCCTGATTGCATCAACCTGTTTGGTAACAACTACCGGCAACGTCGAAATGACCCGGGGGGTCTTTCGGTTAGCTTTGCTGGCGGCCTCCGTAAGGCACGGGACAATATGTCCTGCGATCGTTTTGGGGCCGACCCATGCCAGCGTCGTTCCATCTGTTCGCGAACCTGCGACCCGAAGTGCCTGGGGCCCCAATGCCGCCACGACGACACCTGGGGCTGGTTCCGCGGGACGAAATACCTGCGCTTCGCAGGAAAGAGTCTCGCCCACGTATGACACCCGCCCCTTTTCAAGCAGTGGCATCAATATGGACAGGTAATCGCGAAGATGGCGAATCGGCTTTTCAAACCCGATGCCCAACTGCGCCATCATGATCTCGTGAGAAAGGCCAATCCCAAGACATAGCCGGCCCTGAAGCGCCGTCTGGGAGGTGAGTGCCTGTCCGGCAAGCACCATTGGATGCCGCGGAAAAGTGGGCACGACCGCCGTGCCCATTTCAATATCTGGCACAGAAGATGCGATGACCGCCAGTACAGTCAAAGCATCAAACCCACCCGTTGGATGCTCCGCCAGCCAGTAACTTTTGAATCCATCTTTGGCGGCTTTATGCGCATCCGCTTTTATGGCTTCGATGGATGCCTTCTGCACTAAACCTGTACCATTAATTCCAATCTTCAACTTTTAACCCCCTGGGAAATCGATCAGCCTCTTATCGTAGCACGGCCAATTATTACAGATGCTACGATGCAAGCTGGCCTGCTATCTGTGCGAAAATGAGCCTTAAACGATAAGGACAAGACAATGAAACTTGGATTGATGCTGGGGTACTCCGGCGCAGAACTACGAATACCCCTTGAAGACGTGAAGCTGGCAGAACAGCTAGGTTATGACTCCGTCTGGACTGCCGAGGCCTACGGCTCCGACGCAATCACACCACTCGCGTACATCGCCGCTCATACCGACAGGATCAGGCTAGGCACCGCTGTACTCCAGTTGGCTGGACGGACCCCTGCCAATGCAGCAATGGCGATGGCCACTCTCGATCAACTGGCAGGAGGAAACAGGGTTATCTGTGGCATTGGTGTATCAGGCCCACAAATCGTGGAAGGATGGTATGGCCAGCCCTGGGGCAAACCTTATTATCGAATTAAGGACTACGTCACCATCATGAAAAAAATCTGGGCCCGGGAAGAACCCGTTACCCACGACGGCAGGGAAATCTCTTTACCGTTCACAGGAGATGGTTCACTTGGTATCGGCAAGCCCCTCAAGTCCATCCTGCACATGAACCCGAATATCCCAATCTTTCTCGGGACAGGGATGGAAAGCACTGTTCGAATGACCGCTGAAATTGCAGACGGATGGCTGCCACTGGGTTTCGTACCAGAAACAGCAGGGATTTATAGCGACTGGATCGACCAGGGTCTTAAAAAGGGCAACAAGAAGCCGGAACAATTCGAGAAACAGGCGGGTACTCAGGTCAAGGTAACCGATGACGTGAAAGGTGCCCTCGACAAGTTGAAGCCCGGTATCGCTCTCTACGTGGGAGGCATGGGACACAAGAGCATAAACTTCCACAAGGAAATGATGGTCAGGCGAGGGTTTGGAGAGGCTGCAGACCGTATCCAGGAGCTCTACCTGGCGAAAAGAAAGGAAGAAGCTAGCGCCGCCGTACCCGATGAGTTCGTCGACAGTGGCGCCCTGGTTGGTCCAGTCGACCGCATCGCCAAACGCTTCAAGGCCTGGGAAGAAAGCGGCCTGACAGGGCTTACAATTTCAGGTGATACGAACGCTATTCGTACGATGGCTGAAATTGCACGGCTCAACTTTCCCCAGAACTAAAATAAAGACCAGCAATACCGAACCATGCCAGGGAGCTGAAAAAAACAGACGATGAACATCGCACCCTCGAGCGAATGACATCGGCAGTAGCACTGCCGATGTCATTACCAAAGAGACTCGAAAAATCAATCGAACAATTCGCCGCCACAGGCAGATGCTGTGGTTCCATACTTTTCGTATGCCTTGATCACGTTCGCTCCTGTTCGCCAGCGATGAACTTCATCCGGCCCGTCAACCAGCCTCTGGGAGCGGATTCCAGTGTACCAGCGTGCAAGAGGTGTATCGTGGCTATAACCCAGTGCGCCGTGCAACTGCAATGCAGTGTCCACAACCTGATGGACCATGTTCGCCAGGAACACCTTCGCAATACCATTTTCCTGTTTCAGGTCCATACCCTTCTCTGCCTTGTAGGCAATATGAAGTAGCATTAGCCGAGCTTTGTAAATTTCAGCCGCGCAGTCAGCCATCATCCAGAGAACTCCCTGGCGGTCGGCAAGTCTCTTACCGAAAGTTTCACGACTCGTAATGTGTTTGGCCGCAAGGTCCAGCGCACGCTGTGCCATAGCAACATTGTGCATACCGTGTCGCAGGCGACCATAAGCCAGCCGATGCTGCCCCATGTTAAAACCCTGACCACGCCCACCCAGGATGTTTTCTCGTGGAACACGAAGATTCTCGATATTAATTTCAGAGTGAGAACCGCCAAGTTTTAACCCGAGGTCAGTGTGTGGCTGCATCGTCTCGATGTCTCGTACGATCTGATAGCCCGGGTTGGGTAATTCAACAATAAAAGTACTGTACTGCTCGTGTCGCGGCGCATCCGGATCGGTCTTCGCCATGACCACGGCGATGTCCGCCACGTTGGCTGAAGAGCTGAACCATTTTTCACCGTTCAGCACCCATTCGTCACCATCGAGTTCCGCTGTTGTCTGCATGCCCGTCGCATCTGCTCCAGCTGCCTTTTCGGTCATGGAGTAGCAAATACGCTTCTCACCGTTAAGGAGGGGTTTCAGATAGGTTTCACGCTGGTGTTCGGTTCCGTGCTCAAGCAAGGTTAGCATCGTTGCATCATCAGGACCCTGGGTGTTCATGGACAGGGCGCCAAGAAAGCTCTCACCCAGCTCCATCTGAACCAATGCATTCGCAAGTGGGCCAAGCCCCATGCCACCGTGTTCAACTGGAACAAACGGGCACCACAATCCCTGCTCGCGGGATTTCGTCCGCAAACCGGCCAATATCTCTTCAAAATTATCCGCAGTACAGATCTCTTCCGCAGGATGGCACTCCTCCTGCACGAATTTCCGAACTTTATTGCGGACCACCCTGGCGTCTTCTGGTATTTCAAAATCAATCATTTCAACTTCCTTGGTTTGATCAAAGGGTCATGTGGACATGATCGCAGTATCTCAGGGTAATAACTCCGGGTACAGAGTGTTGGAGGATTCACGCTAGTTATCGGCAAGGAGACTGGTAACTTCGCTCTCAGCGCGGGGCTTCATGATGGCGGCATCGAAAGAATAGAGATAAAGCGAGGCTACCTAGCTCAGCATTGAATCGCTAATTTTTTCCGCCATCATCACTACCGGCGCATTCAGGTTGCCGTTCGTTATTTCAGGCATGATCGAGGCATCAACAACCCTTAAACCCGAGACACCTCGTACTAACCCCTCGGCATCGACCACAGCCCTGTCATCAACACCCATGCGGCAGGTTCCGCTGGGATGATAAGCACTTTCCGCAAACTCCCTGACGAATCGGTCCAGTTGGTCATCTGAATCAATATCAACAGTGGGTCGAAGGCGAGTACCACGATAATCATCGAACGCGGATTGAGAGACAATATCGTCTGCCATCCGAATGCCCGAGCGCATGACAGACCGATCTGCCTCTGTAGCATTGTAATTAAACTGGATCCGAGGCGCCTCCAATGGGTTCGCCGAACACAAGGTGACTTCACCACGACTGGTCGGCTTCATTGGGCCCACATGAACCTGAAAGCCATGACCCTGATACTGGTCTTTACCATCGTAATCCATTGCAATCGGCAGGAAATGAAACTGCAGGTCAGGATACGACACACTATCACTGCTGCGCAGAAACGCGCCTGTCTCAAAATGATTAGTAGCGCCTGCACCCTTGCGCGCTAAAAGCCACTGTAGACCAACCACAGGCATGTTGAACCAACGAGTCTTTGGGTACAACGACACTGGCCTGTTACACGCGTACTGCACATATATTTCAAGATGGTCCATCAGGTTCTGGCCAACACCAGGCGAGTGACTGATGACGGGAATACCATGAGACTTAAGCCCGGATGCATCGCCAACGCCTGACAGCATTAACAACTGCGGTGTGTTAACTGCTCCACCGCACAGGATGACCTGACCCGCAGTACATTTATGCTGTTTTCCACCCTGAAGATACTCCACGCCCGTCGCACGTCCGTTTTCGGTGACCACCCTAGTAACCGTCGCTCTCCGGATAACTTTCAGAGAACCCGACGGGTGAGGCGACCCCAGATAAGCTTTCGCGATGTTCTGTCGCTCACCTTTAAATATTGTACGATCGAAACACCCGGACCCTTCCTGAGTCTGCCCGTTGAAGTCGGCCGTGGTTGAGAAACCGGCCTGACCAGCCGCATCAAGCCAGGCTTGAAATAGCGGTGTTTTGAGTTCACCGCGGGAAATCTTCAAGGGCCCATCGGCGCCTCGAAAGTTTGGATCTAACGACGCTTCTGGCAAACCAGGCGCGGTTTCGGACTTTCTGAAGTACGGCAAACAGGATTCATAATCCCAGCCTGATAGTCCATATTCGCTGGACCAGCGATCGAAATCGCCCCTGTTACCCCTGACAAAAATCATGCCGTTGACTGAAGATGAACCGCCCATCACTTTCCCACGAGGACAGTACAATCTTCGGTTATCGAGACAGGGCTCAGGTTCGCTCTCGTAATGCCAGTTGTACCAATTCGATGACAGAACCTGCGACAACGCCGCCGGCATATGTAATCGGTAATCCCAACTGTGATCAGATGGACCTGCCTCAATCAGGGTGACGTTGCCATGTTCTGATAAACGGCGCGCCATCACGCAGCCTGCAGAACCCGCACCAACAACGATAAAGTCATTCATGAGAAACCTATTATTGAGCAATCAACTGTTTTCATCTTCACCGGGTATCGGATAGTGAACGCCCGGCACACCGGCCTCCAACGCCTGGTACCAATCAGGCCTCGGTTGCACAGGAACATAGCCGGTTGGCACCATGGGCGTGTCTGTATTCCATTCATGATGGATCGGCGGGATCTGGAAGGTTCCGTTACTGGCATTGGTCCCGCCATCTACCAGCAGGTCTACACCGGTAATATAGCTGGCGAGGTCCGATGCCAGAAACATAACAGCGTTTGTGACTTCCTGCGCTTCTCCAACACGCCGCATCGGCGTGCGGCTGGAAATCCATTTATCAATACCCATAGCTTCCAGCATAGGACGCGTCATCTCTGTCACAATGAAACCCGGTGAAACGGAATTAACCCGAACGCCACGATCAGCCCATTCGACGCCCATTTGGATCGTCATGTTCAGTAACCCACCCTTGGCTGCTGTATACCCAATGACATTATTCTCATTACCACCACTCGCCATGATCGAACAGATATTGACGATAGAGCCTGAACCTCGCTCTAACATATGCCGGCCACAATCCCTCGCATAGTAAAAAGCCCCGACCAGGTCTACGCCAAGAATCCGGTTAAACGTTTCGGAGTCAAACTGCTCTGCTGCGACACCCCTGGCATCAGCAATACCCGCGTTGTTAATAAGAACATCAATTCTTCCCAACGCCTCTATGCCGGAAGAAATGACGTTTTTTACGTCAGCCTCGACTGACACGTCACCAGGAATAACAGCAACACGACTTCCCATTTCCCGACACCGCGCACCGACCTCCTCCAGCTGTTCAACACTTCTCGCGGTTAGAATCAGGTCAGCTCCTGCTCCGGCGAAGTCATAGGCGAAATGTTCACCCAGCCCATAACTCGCACCCGTAATCAGGACTACCTTTTCTTTGAAATCAAACATTGTCGCTTTTCCACTAATTGACAAAAACCCCATTCTAAAGGAGATGACCCGAAGGAGATATTGCTGCTTGCGGGAAAACATGATGTAGTCACTCTGCTCAAGAGGAATAAGCCCGTGATCCCAAAAAATATCAATGAAGTCTCTACCAGCTGGTTGAGTGAAATTCTGGGCGCGGAAGTTATTAGGGCGCAGCCAATGCAGATTGGCCAGGGCATCGGGCTGATGGGTGACATCTTTCGGGTTGAACTCGAATACGCACAGGCGACTATCGGCCAACCGGACAGCGTGGTCGTAAAGTTACCTTCATCATTCGAAGAAAATCGAACCCAGGGCGTTGACCTGGGAATGTTCGAAGCCGAGGTGCGTTTTTACAACGAGTTGGCACAGGATGCGACAGTCGGCGTTCCGGAGGTGTATTTTGCTGAGATCAAATCCGGTACTGCAGACTTCGTCGTTGTTATGGAAGACCTCAGCCATCTAGAGATGGTAGACCAGACCACCGGCATGAACGTCAAGCAGGCGACCAGCGCGGTGGAGGTCCTGGCGAGTATTCACGCCGTCTGGTGGGACCGTGTGCAGGTACCGGAGATGGACTGGATCCCTACAATGGTTGGACCCAGAATCGAGTTCGTTGACCCGCTGCTGGCGCAAATTTATCCAGTATTTGCGCAAGGGTTTGAGCAATACCTCCCGGAAGGTGGCCTCGAAATTTACCAACTGTTCGCCGGCAATTACCTCAAACTGACCACAGCCCTTGCATCGCGCAGCCCCTGGACACTCGCACATCAGGACTACAGGGTCGAGAATCTGATGTTCGGTCCCACAGGTTCCGGACAGGTAGTCGTGCTTGATTGGCAGGGTATCGGGCGCGGTCCTGGCGCATACGACCTTGCCTATATCCTTGGCGGTTCAATGGACACAGTGCTTCGACGACAGCACGAACAACAACTGGTTTCCACCTACTTTGAGCGTCTCGTCGAACACGGCGTGAAAGACTACTCACATGAGCAGCTCTGGGAAGACTACGCCCACGCACACCTTCTGGGCGGCATCGCCGTTCCATTATTAACGGGAGGCAGCATGGACCTCAGTAATGAGCGAGGATTGCAGCTAATCGCAACCATGGCGAATCGACATACCGCCGCCGCGCTGGATCATGATGGTCTGGAACGACTTAAGAAAATCGTTGGCTAGCTAACTAGCTCTTATCCGTCGTTTGGCTAAAGACGTACCCTGGCCGTAATCGCAAATTGTCCGGAAACGAAATATCTCCAAATGGCATCTTGGGAAACCCATTGCCACCGTGCTCTGCTATTTCTCGACCCCACTGCGTTTGCAGCACACATGCCGCCTCAATGCGCTCCTCCGACGGCAGCTCGATAACTTCGTCGAGGCCGCCAGTCGCAGCTCTAAAAGGTTCGGGTAGACCCAACCTTACATACTGTTCCGGCGGACATTCGTTCCTGGCCATTTCATGCAGCATGAGTTTAATCATACGAATCTCAAGGCCTGCATCAGTTAACGGGTTTGTCTGGCCCGGGTCTGCCTGGACATCGAACAACAGCGTCGCCGTTCTGCCTTTCCCGTAGGGGTTATCACGTGCCAACATAAAGCGAGGTGTCCTGGAAGGGATCTGCATGACCGGACAGGCTTTTGTAAACGAAAAGTCCTCGAACTTCTCCCAACTGCTTAGTTCGCGAACTGAAAACAGACTCTTCATATGTGTGGGCATCAACGTGTATTCAAACAATGGTGAGTTGTCTTCTGTTACATTCCCACGCATGTAAACATATTGACCGTCGGTGACGTTGACCTGTCCGCCCATCACTCCATAGAGAGCAGCTTCCCGAACGGGTTCATCATTCAGCATCGCCCCGGTTAATGATTTTCCCTGCATATCCTGCGTGACCGGAATGTCGAAGTAATCCAGGATGGTCGGCGCCAGGTCGATTGTCTGAACCACTGAATCCCGCGTTCCCCCAACGCAATCAGGATGGCGCGGATCATAGACCCAAAAAGGTATGTGAGCGACCTCCTGGAAGAATGGCGTCACCACCTTGGCCCACCAATCGTGTTCACCCATGAGGAAACCATGGTCAGTATTCACCACCAGCATGGTGTCCTGCCAGAGATCATGCTTGTCGAAGACATCCAGCACGCGGCCCAATTGCTGGTCGCAATAAGTCACCAGCGCGGCGTACATGTAACGGATGTGCTCTACCGTCAGGTCGTCTTCCCTGACTTCTCGATAGGGTGGCCAGTCAAACGCAGGACCATCGTATTCATGAGGATACAAATCCTGAAACTCTTCCTGGGTGAAAAACGGTTCATGTGGATCAAAGGTTTCTATCTGCAAATACCAATTGTCTGATTCGACGTTGCGCTCCATAAATTCGAGCCCAAGGCTGAAGGTCTTGTGTTGGGGTTGCAGGTCAGAACTCACCATATGTTCGCGATTAATATTATCCTGCTTGTGCATCGGTGAATGTCGGTGTTCCGGCCATCTGCCTTCACCGCCTTTCGGATCGCGAAGTTTTTCAACATCACCGATCCACTTATCCCCTTCCTGGCCGCGCACAAACTCAAAAGTGGAGTAACGCTGATGATACGTTGCACCACCATCTTCCCAGTAGTGCTGATGATCCGTCACTTTATGGGAATGAACCCCGTGACTATGCAACATGGCAGGCATTGAGTCATCGAATGGCTCCAATGGCCCCCAGGACCGGTGCAGGAAGTTATACCTGCCAGTGTGCATCTCACGTCTTGCAGGCATACAGGGCATAGACCCTACATAAAAATTCTGGAACTGAACCGAACGCTTTGCCAACCGATCAAAGTTCGGCGCCTTAACCCACTCGTTACCATAGGTCGGCATGAAGTGACGACACAGCGTGTCATACATGACAACGACACAGCGTTTCTTCTGGCCACCTGAATCTGTCACGAGTATCTAACCGACGAACCTAGCGTACGATCGAACAATGCGAGCAGCCTGGACCAGGCTCTCTCCGCCTGCACCCTGTCGTAAACCTGTGAATCAGGAGGACACCAACCATGCAGGGTGCCTTCGTAGACCTCTATCTCCGCGTCAAGCCCTGCGACTTCATAATTATCGCGGAGGATTTCCTTTGCCCCGGGGTCCTTCTTGTCATCGTTTTCAGCGATAGCGATGAGAAACTCTGCATCCATCTCCGGAATCAGCAGATGCGGGCTATCCGGCTGGTCCGTCACAAGGCCACCGCCGTGAAAGGTCGCGCCTGCGCCAATACGATCAGGGACCGCTGCGGCGGTTCGAAGCACGATCGGACCACCCATACAGTATCCTGTTGTGCCGATTTTCCTGGTCACATCAACGGATTTTTGTACATCAAGGAATGTGACGAAGGCCTTTGCATCGATCAGGTTCGTCGCACTTGTTGCAGTAGCCCGGTAATAAGGCATGATCCTGGCCCTTACTTCCGGATCACCGAAGCTTTCTCCTTCTGCTACTACCGGCGCCTTAGCGCTGCGATAAAAATGGTTCACACAAAGGACAGCGTATCCGGATTCTGCCAATCGGGTTGCCATCATTCGAAAGGCTGGTCTCAATCCCCGGATGTCGGGCCAGATGATGACACCAGGGTGCTTGCCCTGTGCTGGATGAACGAAAAAGCAATCTGCAACCCCATCCGGTGTCGTTACATTCACTTCGCTGCCAGTAACTTCCACGGCGCCGACGACATCTGGAAGGGCCACCATCACTGCGGCACCTGCGGCTAATGTATTAAAATCACGGCGGGACAATTTGGATTTCAGATATTCTGCGGCGTCTCTTTCTGTATCTTCATCACACATTAACAATTGTTCCTGTTCAAATGGTCCTTGCTCCGACTTTACCTTGAGAGGCTCTTTAAAGGAACAACCCGGGCATCGCTGTCACCGGGGCCCCTGACCTGGGGCTAACCTTCCCGTCTCACGAAAAACCCGCACGAAATTCCCGCCCCATATTTTCTCAATTTCTTCAACCGAATAACCCCGCGCCAACAGTGCAATGGTCACATTCAGCGCTTCACTGGCATCAGCAAAACCTTCTATACCACTACCATGATTAAAATCAGTACCGATCCCCACATGGTCAATACCGACTCGCGCAACGATATAATCCAGGTGCTCCAGCAGGTCATCAATCTTTCCTGGCCCCAGTAGCTCACTGACAGATCCAAGGAATGCTTTCTGTATTTCCGCGTCGTCTATTTCCCAGTACAACTCAAAGGGGTAGTAATAGTCTTCTTCGATACCTGCGACACGGCGAACGGCGCGAATCTGGTCATCCAGTGATTTATCGGTGGAGTCAAACAGGTATCCCCTAAAAGGGGCGACATGGATCACCCCACCACTTTTCGCTATCCCGTCGATTTCCTGGTCAGAAAGGTTTCGACTCACATCTGAAAGTTGCCGGACGTTGGAATGGCTGGCAATGACAGGAGCGCTGGACAGGTCCAAAACCTGAAGCGTCGCCGCTCGTGATAATTGCGATACATCAATGATCCCACCCAACTCATTGATCCGTTTTATCGCAGACCTGCCAAGCTCTGACAGGCCACCGTGCTCCTCAACTGGTTCATGAGCACCTTGTTCCGCAATGTAAATCGGCCGCGACGAATCAGCAAAATCATTGTGACCCATGTGCGTTAGAGCAAACACTCGAACGCCAGCGTCGAAGAAACTATCCAGTAAAGAAACGTCAGTACCCAGGATCCTTGCATTCTGAAATCCGAGAATGAGTGCACCCTTGCCACTTCTATGAGCGCCTACCAGTTCGTCTGCCGAACGCGCCAGGACCAGATTGTTAGATGGATCCTCTGTCAGCTTTATTACCGCGGCGAGTTCTTCTTCTGCTTTGGCCAGCGCCGCAGCGTAGCCTTGTGCATCTCTTGGCCCGGGTCCGACTGCAACGGCCATTACCACTGCATCCACCCCGCCGGCCCGCATTTTGTCTGGCGCGACCTGTGAACGGCCATCTGCCCCGGCATACCGGGATTCCTTGCCGGGGATCTCGATATCCGCATGGGCATCAAGCACCAGCGCGCGCTGGTGGATCTCTTCCGCACTCGGGCTCAAAGCTGCTGTTAGTGGCTCCATGACATCAGGCACAGGTTCAGTGCAGGCGACGAGTATTAAAAGCCCCAACAACAGGAAGGTAAAACCAGGTTTATAGATCACGCGATGACTCCGTATTATTGAACTGACTCTAACATGACCGACAAGCATCAGCTGTCGGCTCTTTGGACAACGTCCCATAGGTTCCCGAAGGGGTCTTCGAAAATGGCGGTGATCCCATACGCCGTCTCGATCGGCTTTCGGTGAATGGTTAACCCCGCGTCCTCGACCAGGGCCATGAACGCGACCGCATCAGCTGGCTGAAGAATAAAATCGACGACTCCTGCGGATTTTTTTAACGTCGCTATTTCAGCTTGTGCAGCAAATTCAACAATCTGCAGCTCAACACCAAACGATTCAGAGCCCATGGTCAGGAATCGCTCACCGGTGACCGTAAGCTCATCGGTGGTAACCAACAGCCCTAAAACACTCCCGAGAAACTGCTGTGCAATGTCGACATCCGACACCAGATAGATAGCATGGGTCATTTTTAGCATCGTTTTACCGTCAGTTGCTGGCAGGTTTCTGGTCTCGATCAGGCTGGAATGCTGGTACCCGCTGCATTGTGACCCACACTGTTCTGGGGAACTCCCGGGAAGATCTCCCTGAAGAAATTTAGCATGCTCATGGTTGAGCGCCGATCAGCATCCTCATGCAGGTGCCCGGGAGGACCCAGGCTTTCGGGTAGCGCAAACCCGTGGGGCGTTTTTGCATAATCGTGAAATATCCACGAAACCCCTGCTTCATCCATTTCCTCATAAAAACGCTGTTTGCTTTCATCAGAAACCAGGTGATCATCCTTACCGTTCTCAATCAGGACAATGGTATTGACGTTATGGGCATTGTCGCAGGGTTTGACCGGGGGTCTTTCCACACCGAACATCGCAGGACTGCCATCTTCTCCGGTTTGCAGTAACCCGTGGAAAGAAACCACACCGGAAAAATCCAGCCCACCCCTCACTGCCTCCAGAACGGCTACTCCACCAAAACAGTAACCGATCGCTGCCGCCGATACCGACGAATCAACGGTGACGTGGGATAAACCAAGGTCAAGCCACTCACCCAGTAACGCACGGAAGAACTCAAAATCATGATCACAGGCCACCATCCCCTTAAAACAGGTCTCCTGGAACGCCTCAATTCTGGACGTGTCAGTCGGCCAGGTTCGCTGATCGGCAGGAACAAGTTCGCCATACATATCAATCGCGAGCCCGACGTACCCCAGCCTTGCCAGATATTCCGCCACGTCAACATCAAAATATTTAAGCCCCTGGTAATTGTGTATCACCAGCACCAGCGGCCTCGGACCTGCCGACTCAGCCGGGGCGACAATATGACCAAGATACTCAGTACCCCGAAAGCTAAAGCCAATTTCTTCACGGCGTAAATCTGGCGCCGGTCGCCAGTTTGATGTGCTCATCTTTTTATCCTGGATAACTGAAGCGCCAGTATTCGGCGATTGGGGCCTGGTTTCAACGTTAAGGGCCTACCAGCCTTTTTCGTATTTTACGCTCATGACCGGCGGCATAACCTTCAGATGACTGATGAACCAATCGCCCTCAAGTTTCTGGTACTTCTCATGATATCTCGCCGCTTGCCAACGTGCCTGGTCACCTTTGTAGTACTTAAATGTGCCAAAGAAATACCATCTGCCCAATGCTGCAGGCCCATCGATCTCGATGATAGGGTTTTGAACCATGTGTTGCGAAAACTTAATCGCTTTCTGGAATCCTTCGAACAGGGTGCGGATCTCGTCGTGGCCCTGCGCTCGACCAATTCCCTCCCCCTCCCACACCGCATCAGGTGTGAAGATCGAGGTGATAAGACCCGGATTGTGGCCATCATCACAAATCTCACAATAACGGGCTTTTAGCTGCTTGATAGACTCCAGATCTTCAATCCGGGTCACTCGTTCTTCCAGGTCCATAAGAATTCCCCACAAGTTGAGACAGCTACCAAACCAGAGATACGTACCCCGCGTCAACTCTTCTGGTTTCTCTGGTTTCGTTGCAGCCGCTTCCGAACAGATCAGACTGAGTCTAGGACGCGGGATAGAGTTTAAGGAATTCCGTTTCACTCTCGGGTGTCCCAATCAGCACAATCTCACCTTCCTCCGGTAATCTGGAGTCTGGCCCTGGATTGGTCGTTGTCTTATCATGGCTGTCAATGCCAATGACGCTGCAATTTGTCCGTTGCCTGAGATCAGCTTCCGCAAGTGTTTTACCCACCAGTTCTTCTGGCACCGGCACTTTGAACACATCCAGCCCTTCCGCGACCATTAGCAGGTCAACTCGGTGCAACAGGTTAAACAACGCATTCGCACCCAGAGAGGCATAAGACAGCGCCATATCACAACCCGCTCGATGCATTGCTGCCAGGTTTCTCTCAAAAGTTGTACGACAGATGATCTGGATATCGGGGCGAAGCAATCGACAAAAAATGGTCAGGTATATATTGGTTTCATCGTCACCCGTCGTAATGATGACCGTTTGTGCAGTTTCAATACCTGCCAGCTGTAGTACAGACTTATCGCCACCGGAGCCATGAATGTAGATCTCCGGTTCAAGCACTCGTTCCTCCAACTTCTCAACAACACGATATTCCACGCCACGCCGTTTTAACGCGGCTGCACTTGCCCGACCGACTCGCCCACCACCAATGATAATTACGGGATTCGAGGGGGGTTGCACAGCCTCAGCCTGAAAATTGGCGTCAAATTCCTTAAGTTGCTGGCGCGAGCCCGCCATTACAAGTAACGTGTTTTCTTTAATCACGCTGTCCGCCTGGCCGATCTCAAAGCTGCCACGCGCCCAGAAACCAACAATGCTGACACTGGTTAACCGCTGAGCTTCAAGGTAACCCTTGCCAATCAGGGACGTCCTGCCCGAATCCACTTCGGCGATCAACAGATCATCGATTTTGCCTATCACATGAGAGATGTTGGCACCGCCCGATACCCGTCGCGCCAGGGATTCAGCCACCAGGTGGGTCAGATCGAGAACCCTGCTAGAGCCCGCCAGTTTCAAAATCTGGCCCGAGTCTGCAGACCGAGCCGTAGCAACGACTGGCGTTTTATCGGTAATGCCGCGAACCGTGAATACCACTGAGGTATTGACGATATCGTCACGAGTGGTTGCGACCAATGCTGCATGTTCTACCCTGGCTTTCTCCCAGGTTTCCGGATCATTGAGTTCCCCCAGGATCGAATTTATTCCAGCATCAACCAATTGGGTAACCTGCTCTACCTCGGGCAGAACAACAACATACGGATAGTTAAAGTGTTCCAGCTTCTCGATAAGTACAGCTGAGACCGGCCCGTAAAATGTCAGGATCACATGGTCATTCATGTCCTCCGGTACACTTTTGGGTATCAGGTCAGCTGCTCGGGCTTCCATCCAGGGCTCATAAAAAAGTTCAATGAAGATAAATGGCAGCAACACCAACATGAAAACAATCCCTGACAGCAGCACGACGATCGAAAACAGACGACCCGGGTCCGTGATAAAACGAACATCACCATAGCCCAGGGTCGACATCGTCGATAAGGTCCAATAAAAACCAGTAACCATCGAATGCTGTTGCCCTTCATGGGCCATCAATAACTGGAAAAGAAACGAGTAACTGGTGACAAGACCAGCCAGAATGAGTACAAATCGAAACAGCGCCCGGAAGTTACGATGCCCCATCATTACCGCAAGCCGAGTGGAACGCGGACCAAACTTGGTACGCATCCATAAGTCATCACCATCCCTGCTGTGATTGTTACTGTCAGACATCCTGTTACCACCGTAAAACCGAGTACAACAGTTTACCCAATTACTGCAGTCAACTGTCTTTCATCACTAAAGCGCATAGCCAAAGAGGCCTGGGATGCCAGTCATTGTTGCACGCTCATCGCCTAGAACTGTTGTTTTACATGACCTGTGAGGCTTTCACCAAGGCCTCTGTCAGCAGTCAATTATAAAAATGATTGAGCTTGACACTCCTTGGCCACAACCCACAACATAGCGCCACCTTTACTGTTACCACCCGGTGCTCAAAAAATGACGTATTGCCTCGCCATCGCGACTGATTCTGGTCTCGTATTTGTTTCTGATTCCAGGACCAATGCGGGGGTTGATATGGTCAGTACCTACAGCAAAATGTATGGGTTCGGCATACCAGGGCAGAAGCAATTTACTGCACTGACATCCGGTAACCTTGCAACCTCACAATCCGTTATCAACCACATCAAAAAGGACATTAAAAAGTCCAAGAATCACAATATTCTGACCATGGAACATATGACGGAAGTCGCAGAATACCTCGGCGAAATCAGCACAGCTGAACAGGAAAAGACAGATTCCAGCGTCAATGCGCAATCCTACTTCCTTATTGGCGGGCAGATCCTGGATCATAAGCCGGCGGTCTATATGGTGTACCCACAGGGAAATTATATTTCGACTTCACCTGATACAACGTACCTGCAAATCGGTGAAAGCAAGTATGGCAAACCGATACTCGACAGGATTCTTACCCCTGACGTTAGCCTGGAAACTGCCGCAATGTGCGCTCTGGTATCTATGGACTCCACCATACGCAGTAATCTGTCAGTGGGGCCACCCATTGAGCTGTCCATCTACCCGCGAGACTCTCTTGCGCCAGGGAAATACTACCGTTTCGAAGAAGACAGTGAATACCTGAGGCAGTTAAAGAAAAACTGGGACCAGTCACTCAAGGATTCATTCAAAAAGCTGCCACCGGTCGCCTGGAGTGCCACCTGGGACAAAGAGACTAAAGTAATCGAGTCATCCAATGAGAGTTCATCATAGCGTGACAATCGTCGTTCAGGAGTGAATCTGCGTGGCGATTCAGGTAGCGATTAGACATAACACTGAGTACGAATTCGACAGACCAGTGCCGATACACCCGCATGTGGTAAGACTTCGCCCTGGCCCTCATTGCCGAACACCCATTAAGTCCTACTCTTTGAAAGTAGCGCCGGAGAATCATTTCGTTAACTGGCAACAGGACCCCTTCGGGAACCACCTTGCACGGTTTGTATTCCCCGAAAAAAGCCGATCACTCAAACTTCACGTCGAGCTTGTCGCTGAATTAGTTATGGTCAACCCGTTCGATTTCTTTCTGGAAGAATCGGCGGAAACTTTCCCTTTTAGCTATGACCCGTTACTCAAAAGCGACCTGGCCCCTTACCTGAAAATTAGCGAGCGCGGCAAGCAGTTGGTAGGCTGGGTTAAAGGCATCGATCGCCAAAAAATGGCTGTAGTACCGTTCCTGGTGGGGATCAACCAGCATATTCAACAGTACGTTGAATATGAACGCCGCCTGGAAGAAGGCGTCCAGCGCTGCGAGGAAACACTCACCCTAAAACGAGGTTCCTGTCGTGACAGCGCCTGGCTATTAGTGCAAGTGCTTAGACACCTGGGGCTGGCAGCTCGATTCGTCTCTGGCTACCTGGTCCAGCTGGGCTCAGACAGTAAGTCTGTCGGTCGTCCTTCCGGGCCCGACGGCGACTTCACTGACCTTCATGCGTGGGCAGAGGTATTTCTTCCCGGGGCAGGCTGGATTGGCCTTGACCAGACATCCGGTCTTTTCGTCGGCGAAGGACATTTACCGTTAGCTTGCACGCCTGCACCGACAAGCGCCGCAGCAATCACGGGCGCAACCGGCATCTGCAAAACCACACTGACTTTTTCAAACACCGTAGAACGAATTCCATAAAGTCCGCAGGGTACAACACTCTACCAGGATTCAGCATTCCATTTGATTCACTTCCCTGAAAAGACCGGACGAAATAGCACCAGACCTAAAGGCATCTGGCGACCGTGCGCGGCTAAAGACAGCGAAACACTGAGGGTCGCAACACTGTTCGAATGGGCATAGATCCCATCCCCTTCCAAAGTGACCGCACAACCTAAAGCCAGATCGGACGAACGTCAGTAGTGAACATCAATTTTATCAGAAAGTTAACAGAGGAAACCAAGGCCAAACCCAGGCTTATATTCCAGAATTTACGCAGGAACACGTCTTGCGGTATGCGGAAGCCATCGGTTCGGCGCTGACGGTTTACCAGAGCGACCAATAATAGCTGTCTTGCTTTTCCACATTCTGATTAGCCGTTTTGCTTCACTTTACGCTAAAGATGTTGATAGCGTCTGCCAAACGGCGCACTCACGATACCATCTTACCAACACACATTTTATTAACCGAACAACAATACGGCTATCGACCCCCTGATCATCACTTTCAGTATTTTCGCTGGTTTAGAAAAAGGTTTACTCTAGGCACACCCAACGCTCAAGCGACCCAGACTCATGGCAACAAATCGACGAATTCTCCTCTCCGAAATCCCAACAGGCAAATTGACCGAAGAACATTTCACCCAGGATGAAATCGACCTGACATCACCCGGTGAGGGTGAGGTCCTTGTCAGGACGCTTATCCTCTCCCAGGATGCCGCTAATCGCGCCTGGATGCAGGGGGCGACATATCGAAGCGCACTCAGTTCGGGGCAGGTCATGTCAAGCGGAGGGATCGCAGAGGTCGTTGAGTCAAATGTTGATCGTTTCAAGGTTGGACAAATCGTGTCAGGTGACCTCGGCTGGCAGGAATATGCTGTATTACCCGGACACCAGTTGGCACGGGTAAAAGATCACGACGGGCCACTTAGCCACAACTTGTCGCTACTCGGTGTCGCTGGATTAACGGCCTATCACGGCCTGATTAATGTCCCTGGCATTCATGCCGGCGAAGTACTCCTGGTCTCTGCCGCGGGCGGTTCAGTCGGTTCGATCGTCGGCCAGATCGGGCGCATCAAAGGTGCAAAGGTTATTGGTATTGCTGGCGGTACAGAAAAATGCCAGTGGGTTGTAGATGAACTGGGGTTTGATGCCTGCCTCGATTACAAGGACACAAGCGCACCACTTCGACATCAGCTTAAGGCCGTCGCACCAGATGGCGTGGATGTTTACTTCGACAATACCGGCGGCGACATACTCCAAACCGCGTTGTTCGCAATGAAGCTGAAAGGACGAGTCTCTTGTTGTGGCGCCGTTTCGATGTATGACGGCAAACCCAGCGCTGGCCCGTTTGGCGTACCTGGCTTGCTGGTCACCAAACGATTAAGAATGGAAGGTTTCATCGTCTCCGACTACCGGGACCTGGATAACGATGCCTACCATGACCTTTCCATGTGGGCGAAGCAGGGTGAACTAAAGGTAGTCGAAGACATTATCGAAGGCCTTGAAAACGCACCCCGCGGCTTAATTGGTTTGTTAGCTGGCGAGAACCGCGGTAAGCGCATGATCCGGGTTGGGGAACCAGGGAGCTAGCACGCTTTACTGGAACAGCATGTTACTGAGGCAACATGCACTCAAAGATTGAACAGTAGGGGTGGCATCAACGCCGGTTGTTACTGCGGGCTACCACAAGAAAAATCACCAGGATGAACATGGATACAAGGAGTACCAATATCTGCCTGCCATATACTTCACGGAGCCCATTGATACCCACCTGAGAAACCTGCTGGTAACCAACCGGTACCGGTAACACGCCATTCTCCAGCACATACTGCTCGTATGCCCGTAACATGACCTGCATACGTTCTGGCATTGCATCTGCCAGGTCCTCGGCCTCTCCGGGGTCGGAAACAATATTATAAAGGTGCCATTGCCTGTCACCGACCGGACCCCGGTTCATAACAATTTTGTAATCACCGCGGAACAGCGCCGCATTCCCGCCGACTTCGTAACCAATGGTTTCATCTTCCGCATAGACTCGCTCAACATCGCCCCTGATGATGGGCATCAGGTCGCGACCAATCATCGCTTCGATGGGCCGTCCAGCAAAACGCCCAGTCGGAGCTTTGACACCAGCGACAGACAGGATGGTAGGTGTGATATCCGTCACATAAGATAAGGCGTGATTCAGTTCACCCTTATTCAGAACAGATTGCCCTGCAATAATAAGAGGTACTCGCAAACCGCCTTCTCCCGCGTAGAACTTGTAGAATGCCAGCGGTGAAGCAGACGCACTTGCAAAGCTGGGACTAATTGAATTAAAACTGCCTTTCAAGCCCAGCGTTTCATATTCAGATGTATAGCCTTGGCTCCCAACGAAAACCCGAGCCCGCACATTACCCGGGTCAGGGGCCCCACTGACCTCGGTGCCATTGTCTGACGTAAAAACAAAGAGCGTATTATCATACTGACCCGTCGCTTTTAGATGTTCAATCAAACGCCCAATATGAAAATCCATGGCTGCAACCATGCCGCCATAGACCGCCATACGTTTTGCCTCGTAGCGCTTCCTGTCATCGGGCAGCGCATCCCAGTCCAGCGTCGTCGACATCTCTACCATTGCAGTCCCTTGACCCACGACACCGAGCTCTAATGCTTTTGCCAGCCGGTCTTGCCGTAACTGTTCCCAACCAGCGTCATAAACGCCCATGTACTGGTCAATAAACTCCTGCGGCGCCTGAACTGGAATGTGCACAGCCTGGAAAGGTACATAGGCAAAGAACGGTTGGCCATCTTCACGGTTGGAATCAATAAATTCGATCGTCTTGTCGATCAGAAACCGGGACGAATAGAAATCTTTCGGTAGCTCCATTTCCTCGCCATCTGCAAACCAGTTGGCCTTTTTATAGATCGGGATATAAGGTTTTTGCTCCCAGTTGTCGGCGCCGGTATCAGCCATTGCGACTGTCCTCTCAAAGCCCCGGCGACTGGGTAACTGATGCGGCTCTTTTCCCAAATGCCATTTACCCGCCATATAGGTATGGTATCCGGCGTCTTCAAGCAAACTTGCAACCGTAACGACATTGCTACCGAGCACTCCCTGGTAACCATCGAAACTACTCTGTTCCGGCGGAATTGACTCAGGAATATTCGCCACTCCTGACCTGTGGTTGTCCACACCCGTTAACAACATGGCCCGAGAGGGGGCGCAACTGGCCGCCGTATGGTAGTTGGTAAACCGGAGACCTTCGTTTGCCAGCGCCGTCAGGGACGGTGTACTGATTTCACTCCCATAAGGGGCAATGTCGGTAAAGCCTAGATCATCGGCCAGAATCAGGACAATGTTTGGCTGTTGAGCCGCCTGGGCTGTCACTGCGCCCATACCCAGGAAAAGAAAAGCCAGGAAAAGAAAAGTCAGGGGGAAAAATGCCGGCAGTATCGAAGCCAAAGATTGCAGGAACCTCGTGCAGGCTTGTTTCACGCGCCGCGTTTTTCACAAAGACGAATGGTTGACACAAACAGCAGCGTCGTCACGATAACCTCCACCGCTATCATGCTACCCGCGAGCGCTGCGCCATGAACCAGCCAGGCAACAATACGAAAGGTGGCAGCCAGACCAAGAAGCATCATGGGCGGATAGAACCAGACTCGCTTGAGTGTCGTCACCCCAATCAGGATCAGCAAACCCATTGTCAGGAAGAAGGCACCCAGATCCCCTATTTGGGTACTGCGAGCAACGCCCTCAAGCAGTGGCATGCCGACTCCGGCTGCGGCTGAAGCCGGGTCAATAATCCAGCCAACACCGATCACGACAAATAGAATGCCCGGCAGCACGGTTACGACTCTTAAGATTTTGTTGATCACCGACATCTCCTGTTAAATTCAAACTACCGTATCAGGCTGGATTAGCAACAATCAATTTAATGGTCGCCGCTGCGAGTTCCTCTGGGGCCTGATCCTGCAGAAAATGACCCGCTCCTTTAATCGTTATGTGGGGCTGGCCTTTGGCACCGGGTACCGATTCCTGGAACCTGACTTCGCCACCGGCGGTGACCGGGTCGGAATCTGAAAATGCCGTCAGGAAAGGTTTATCCCATTGCTCGAGCACTTTCCATGCGGCCCGGTTTGCACCGATGGCCGGGTTGTCCGGAATAATCGGTACCAGCGACGGGAACTGCCTACCCCCGGCCAGATAAGTTTCGTCTGGAAAAGGTGCACCGTAGGCGTCCTGCTCTTCAGGGGTCAAGGTGTCTCCAAGACTCATAGCCAGAACATCCTTCGGCGAGAATCCATCTGACTCACCGCAAAACTTCACCCAATGCAGAAATCCCATCCCCGACGTATCGCCCGCCATGGCCATAAACATTTCCGGCACATTCGCGTGAACGGGCAGGCTTTTGTAGTAGGCGCGCATCTGATCGCTGGCGTCTCCTATTTTGTCATCCGGGACACCCTTCGCATCCGGGAGCCCTGTATTGGCAGTGACTATTCTGGCAAAACGGCCAGGGTTTTCCGCAGCGACCCGCAGACCGATTAACCCACCCCAGTCCTGGCAGACCAATGTGATGCCCTGAAGGTCAAGTGCTTCGATCAGCGCCCGGACCCAGGCCACATGATTGGCATAGGTGTAGTTGTCCCGCTCGGTTGGCTTATCCGATTTACCAAACCCGATCATGTCCGGTGCAATTATCCTGTACCCGGCGTCTTTGAAAATGGGAATCATTTTTCGGTAGAGGTATGACCAGGACGGCTGCCCATGCAGACACAGAATCACCTCACCGACGCCTTCATCCAGGTAATGCATGCGAAGGACCCCACCCTCACCATCGGGAATCTCAACATAATTGGGCTCAAACGGATAACCCGGCAAATTGGCGAAACGCGTCTCATCGGTCCTTACAGTTTTCATCTATCCCCGCACCATTTTCAGTCTTCTACATTATGTAGAAAGGTCGATCGCCTGTCATTATTTATAATGCATATCATTAATGATTTCCGTACACTTCATTTCTTTGTTCTAAACCACAGCTATTCAGGTCTGACATGAAAAAGACGCTCAGCATCGCCGCAATCGCATTACTATTGACCGGCACACTCGCCTGGCAGTATCGACTGGATATCCTGGTATCTGTCGTGCCAAAGATTCGAGGCATGGCAAACCCTATCCGCGACAATGTACCTACTGCCTGGCCAGACGGCCCCGCAGAAGCCAGCACACCTATCAACGAACGACCGCCCAATATCATTCTTATCCTCGCCGACGATATGGGATTCAACGATATATCGCTCTATAACGGTGGCGCCGCTGATGGTTCTTTGATGACACCCAATATCGATGCTATTGCTGAACAAGGTGTCAGATTCGACAATGGCTACGCCGCCAATGCAATCTGCGCACCTTCCCGCGCGAGTATTCTCACCGGGCGCTACTCAACCCGGTTCGGGTTCGAGTTCACCCCAGTATTTAGTACTGTCGCAACGATTGCCCAATGGACCCAGGACATCGAACAGCCTGCTCTCTTGGCAACGATAGACCACGAAGCGGCAAAATCCCTTCCTCCAATGCAAGAACTGGTACTGCCAGATTCCGAAATCACCATCGCGGAAGTGCTGAAGGAGGCTGGCTACTACACCGCCCATATTGGTAAATGGCACCTCGGCGCAGGAGACGGACCGCAAAATCAAGGATTCGATGACAGTTTGTATATGAACGGCCTTTCGTACCTGCCACCGGACCATCCCGATGTTGTCAACGCAAAACGGGAGGGAGATGTTATAGAGGAAATGGTCTGGGCAGTCGCCACTTACGAAAGCCAGTTTAACAACTCACAAAGCTTCCAGCCTGACGGCTACCTTACCGACTACTACACCAATGAAGCCGTTAAAGTTATTGAGAAAAACCAGCATCAACCGTTCTTTCTTTACCTGGCACACTGGGGTATTCACAACCCACTGCAGGCAACCCGTGCAGATTACGACAAATTCTCACAGTTAGAAGATCACACGCTTCGGGTTTATGCGTCGATGATTCATTCGCTTGACCGTAGTGTGGGAATGATCACCGATAAACTCGAAGAACTTGGGCTCAGTGACAACACCCTCATCGTTTTCACCAGTGACAACGGGGGCGCAGGTTATATCGGGCTTCCCGACATCAACAAACCTTACCGGGGCTGGAAATTGACGCACTTTGAAGGCGGAACGCACGTGCCTTTTATGGCGAAGTGGCCGCAGAAGATCGAGCCCAATTCCAGGCTCACTGATCCCGTGCACCATATCGACCTGTTCCATACTATTGCCGCAGCCGCTGGCGCCACCACTCCTGATAACGTGAAGTATGATGGTGTAGACCTTATACCCCATGTCAGAGGTGAGGCGTCGAGTAAACCTCATGAGACCCTTTTCTGGAGAGCAGGGCATCACCAGTCTGTGCTGCACAATGGCTGGAAGTTAATTCGCGCAGGCAGGCCAGATAAACGGTGGTTGTTCAACCTTGCGGTAGATCCAACGGAACAGAACAACCTTGCGCAAAGCGAACCGGAAACCGTCCGCAAACTCGAAGCACTGCTGGCAGAGCACAATGCCGAACAGGCTGATCCCCTGTGGCCCAGCTTCCTGGACTCGGCCCAGCTGATTGATAAACATGGTGGCCAGGAATATGAAGAAGGTGATGAGTACATCTACTGGCCAAACTAAAAAAAGGAAATCCATTTGACTATAGCAATCCTCTACGGCGCGCCGTTCTCTCTCTTTACGGGGAGGGCAAGAAGTTATCTCATCAAAGCCCATGTTCCTTATCGCGAAACGATGCCAATTACGGAACACTATATAAAGAGCGTCGCACCAGCGGCTGGCGACAGGCAGAGCATGCCTACCCTGGAATTGCCCGATGGAGAGATTATCCGGGATGGCGTTGCCATCATCGATCACTTCGAGAACAAAAGCGGTCATGGTTTTTCCCCAGGCACACCAAAACAAAGAGTCATCAACAGACTGCTCGATGTCATCGGTGCAGAGGGCCTGCTTCGTCCCGCCATGCACTACCGCTGGAACTTTCCGGAACAGAACCTGGAATTCCTCCGGTTTCACTTCCAGACGGCCATGCCCCAAGGG
>DTZW01000122.1 GCA_012961165.1 Gammaproteobacteria bacterium
GTAATTATGTCATAATTCCGGCTTCTTTCACGCTTGTCGAGTCAGCTTTCTGATGATTAAGTCTTTTTATTTCAATACGTTACTGATCTTTCTTGTTACTTTTTCTTGCCTGGCGCTCGGGGCGGAGGAAGCTGTGCCAGCTGACAGCACCCTGGAACGCGATATGGGTTATTTTTATGGCTTTTCTTTCGGAAACATGCTGAAAGACGGTGGCAGCCCAAATGTAGACGTTGAGAGCTTATTAAAGGGGCTAAGTGATTCCCTGGCCGACAATCCCCCAGCTCTGGCCGATGATCGCAAAGAAAAGGTTTACCAGGAAGTCCGGGCTAGACAACTAAGGACCCAGGAAGCCAAAAAAGCAGTGCAGGACGCGCAAGAAAAGGTTGCCCTGGCGCAAGTTGAGATTAATCTCGCCAACGCTGAAGCTTTTCTGATGGAGAATGCAACTCGTGAGGGCATGCAGACGACGCCTACAGGTCTGCAATACGAGGTGCTGGTTAATGCAGGAGGTAAACGGCCCTTAGCCACCAGTCGTGTTACCGTCAGTTATATTGGCAGCTTCATCGACGGTAGCGTATTTGATCAGTCAGGAGACAAACCGGTTGAATTCGGGCTGGATCAGGTCGTTGCGGGCTGGACAGAAGGGCTTCAGCTCATGGGCGTTGGTGATAAATTCAGGTTCTACCTTCATCCTGACCTGGCCTACGGTGCAGGCTCAGTTGGCTCTATTCCGCCCAATAGCCTGTTGGTGTTTGATGTTGAGCTGCTGGAAATTAGGTGACTTCGACACCGATTTCCTCAAGAAGTGCTGCGGCCTGTTCGAGGTTGATTTTGACGCCGGTCATATCTATGTTTCTGACATCCAAGCCTGACAGCATCGCACCTCGCAGATCTGCGTGGTTAAGCGTCACGCGATCAGCTTCTATATTGTGAAGCTCACAGTCCACAAGAATGGCACCAGTCAGGTTGGCGCCATCCAGCGTTGCATGACTCATGCGGCAGCCGGAGAAATCAACCTCCATCATATTAGAACCGGCAAGGTTGGCGTAAGCGAGGTTACAGTCAGTGATTGTTGCTTCGCTTAATTCCACACTGTTGCCAATGATTTTTGTCGCTCCTGCTCCCTGAAAGTTTGCACCTGTAAGCTGGCACTCATGAAGTTTAGAGAGGTAGATCTGTGAACGCGAAAAATCACAGAGCGTCAAGTCACAGTGATCGAATTCACAATCCTGAAGGACGGCAAACGTAAAGTTGCAGCCCTGTTCGGTCGATTTGTCGTAAAACTCACATTTCCGGAACTTAACATGGCGGAACTGCACACTTGCGAAGTTGCAGTGTTTAAACACACACTGTTCGAACTCGCTATCCTGCAGTGCACGCCCGGTAAATGACACCTGTTCGAACTGGCATTGTTTGAATACCAGGTCGCTTAAGTCCTCTGGCAAGCCATCACCGGTAATAATTTGTGTGGTGAGTGACTCCCCTGCGCTGATTGTGTCTGGTTTGCGCGGTTGGTGCTTTTCAATTTCCATCTGTATCCTTCCCGCCTTGAACCGTTTCGATCCGGGTTGAGCCAGGTAACTTTTAGGGCTCTTTTCTTCGTTCAGCGCCAGCGCCGCCATCTAGATCTGCGGCGCCAGCGCCGCCACGGAGAGAAGTCGCAGTACTTAAACTGTGCAGTAATCGAGTGTAAGCTAGGGATACTTCAAAGCCAATTCGAGCTTACATGCTTAGAGATCCACTCGTTCGCCGTTTTATCTCATCTTCTGTGTTTGCAGGTGCGTTTGTCTGGGTGGCGGTGCGCTACTTCGAGGTCGACACTGAGGTTGTCTGGGTTTTGTTTGGTCTTTCCTTTGTTTTTGTCGGAACACTCATCGTCGTGGGGCTTGTCCTTGCACCGGCTGTACGACTTTTTCGGCGGAAACCGTCGTTGTTGTCAAAACTGGATGATTTGCCTGATGAGTTATCGAAACCACCTGCCCAGAAAGAGTCGTAGTCTATTCAGAACCTTTAAGACCCGGACCCCTGCAAAGGGAAATTAGCGCAATTTCGTTTTTAGCCGGTAGGTCAGTCGTAGTCAAGAGGTCGGATAAACCGGTCGATTCTGGGAAGGTAATAGTCTTCGTAGTCCATAGAGAACGCCACGGTATGGGCGCGGCCCGTTATTCGATCACGAGATATTAACCCGATAGCTCTTGAATCGTGGCTGTTGTCCCTGTTGTCACCAAGCATCAGGTAGTGCCCGGGGGGCACTTCGATGGGACCGAAGCTGTTGTAATGGTTGGGCTGGGCGGGTCGCATCATGACAGCATGTCGTTCATCACCGATCTCTTCTACAAAGAATGCGTGTCGATGCTGTAGGTACAGGTCAAGCTGAAGAACTATTTCGTTATCCAGTTTGCCGTAAGAAGCGGGTTCCTCATTGATGAACAATTGGTTGTTGCGCATTGCGATGATATCGCCGGGCGTGCCAATTACTCTCTTGATAAGTAGCTTTTCATCTTTAGGTGAATAGAAAGTAACGATCTCTCCAGGACTCGGGTCTGACCAGGTTTGGACATTCCAACTGGTGAAAGGTATTTTTAGATCATATGCCAGTTTGTTGACCACCACCCGGTCGCCTTCCAGGATTGTCGGTTTCATCGAACCGGTCGGTACCTGGTTCCAGTCGGCGATGGCAGATCGGAATAAAACCATGATCAGCAGGAAGAAAAACAGACTTCGATATTCTTCCCAGAATTTGGCAACCTTGGACTTCAGGACAATAAAGGTTTCGAGCATAGGTCCAACACCGTATTACTAGCCTGAGAGTCTACCTAGAAAATTAGGTGAATTCCAAGCCGCTCAATGTTAATGATCGCTGATAATAGCTGTTCGTCATTGCGACCATGAGGTCTTGCCGTTGCATGGCTGACACCAGGCCAATGGTGATGGAGGGTGGTGGGGTTCGCGACAGGCCATCAGCGTTACTTGGCCCTGCTTAAATGGGACCTGTTCCGGCCTGAGGGATACAAAAGTTTAGTAGACGACCCTAAAGAACCTCTGTAATCTGATGTGCATGCTGCACTAACCCCTTGAAATTGCGTTACAAAAGGTCATCAGCAATGTTAAAAATACAATACGAGGATGGTAACGGAACCCCTGTTGAGTTGGTCGCACCCGGGAAGACGATCGGTCACGGAGTCGCTAACGATATTGTTATCGATAAAGACGGGGTGAACGGATTTCATGCCGACATTCAGGTCGATGGTGATGTGGTTAGTATTACCGATATCAATACAGCCACTGGCACAATGGTGAATGGTGAGAAGATTTCCGGTCCCACCACATTACGCGCCGGTGACGTGGTTACTGTTCAGGGCATCAGACTTGAGATTGTGGAAGCAGCAGCGCCTGTCGGTGGAAGAACCCTGGTTTTATCAGGCACTACGCTCTTGGAACTTGGTTCTGATACCTGGTCCCTGGTCGCTGATTCAGGACCTGAGAAAGGACAGGTAATCCCTATCATGGAGCGGCTTGAGATTGGCCGGGCGCTGGATTGTGATATTTCTATTCTCGAGCCGAGCTTATCTCGCAAGCATGCGGAGCTTCACCTTATTGGCGACGACCTGGTCGTGATGGACCTCGGATCAGTTAACGGCACCTGGGTCAATGCTGAGAAAATTGATGCAGAAGTCAAGTTGAAGGATGGCGACGTGCTTCAGTTTGATAGGATCAAGTTTATCGTTTCGTCGCCCACCTAAGAAACGCTCAAAACCAAAAAATTAGTTGTGCTCCGCTAAGTCCAGTTCAACCTGGGCGAGAGGGTCGAACATCACCTATTTTACAAACTGTTCCTTCTGGTACATTTTTACCGCCTGAAGTAAAAAGAGCAGTGTCATCGATAAGGTTGCGCCGACACTGAGCAGGACGTGTGTGTAGGAAATAGCCTCACCCTTAATAATCTGGCTTGTGAGTATGGCTTGACCCAGGCTCGGCACGAACATTGACCCAAGACTGGGTTCTATGCCTACTATCTGGGTAATGATGAGCGGGAGTGTCGGGATGATTATCACGAAACTCAGATAGGTTTGCGCTTCTTTGTAGCTCTTGGAGAAAGCAGAGACGACGGTTAAGAGGCTGGCTGCAAACAGTGTTAATGGAGAAGTTACCGCGATGATCATTAATAGCTGCAACAAATTCAATTCTAAAGACATACCAATGCGCTCAAATGGTACTAACTGAAGCGCGAAATATAGACTGATAACAAAGATGGTTAAATTTAGCAGGCTGAACGATGATGCTGCAATGACCTTTCCAAGTACCAATTGAAACCTGCTGATGGGTTGCGTCAGTAACGGTTCGAGCGAACCTCGCTCTTTTTCTCCTGCTGTTGCATCAATGGCCAGATAAAAGCATCCCGTAAAGATAACCAGCATCAACAAATAGGGGATTGAAGAGAAAATCATCAACGCTCTGTCCGCCGGTGAAGAGACATCTATTTTTCTTGTTTTGATGGGACCGGTCAGTCCTGGTTGAATACCACCATAGCGAAGCCGTAGCATTCCAATCGTATCGCTATAGCGTTCGATGAGCTGATCCAGAGTTGTTAAATTACGTCGGCCGGACGAATAGCTGCTGCTATCAAAGAAGAGCACCAGTTGATTTTGCTGACCCTCAGCGTAGCGTTCGCCATAGTTCGGTTGTATCACAAGGATGATTTCAGCTTCGCCTGACTTGATCAGGGTCGACGGATCCTCGACCGGTTCCCGCTGATCGATTCGGGTGTTGTTGGCGCGGAGGTAGGCGACCAGATTGGGTGCGTGATCGGCACCCATCAGCGTGAATGCGATAGGCTCCTCAAAATCACGCAGCGTTTTGTCTAGAACAAAGATCAATAGACCGACAACGAGCAAAGGCCCCAGTAACGCGACCGAGAGTGAGGAGAAAAGAGATCGATAGTCCCGAATGTTGTCCGTGCACTCTTTGGCGAGAACTGTTAGAAAAGGATTCATTGAGACGACTCTCCTTCGCTTGATATCATGATGAAAGCGTCCTCAAGGTTTGCGGTACCTGATTTTTCCTCAAGCTCCTTTATCGTCCCGCTAAACTTGTGTTGGCCGTGTCCCAGGATCACCAGATGATCGCACAAGCTCTCAACTTCCTGCATGACATGGCTGGAGAACAGAATGCATTTCCCCGCGTCCTTGATGTCGTGGATAACCTTGCGTAGCGCCCTGGTCGCCATAACGTCAAGGCCATTTGTAGGCTCATCCAGCAGTATGTATTGAGGGTCATGTACCAGCGCTCTTGCGAGCGCAACTTTCATTTTTTGGCCTTGTGAAAAACCTGAGGCCCGCCGGTTACAGAATTCATTCATATCCAGAAGATGAATCAACTCATCAATTCGGTTGTTAAGTTCCGTTCGTTTAACTTGCTGAAGGTTTCCAAAATAGCGGATGTTTTCGATGGCAGTTAGACGATCATAAATGCCGGTGTTGTGGGGCAGCACGCCTATTTTACGACGAACATCAGTTGCGTTTGTCGCGACATCAAACCCTTCGATGGTCGCTGACCCGGTATCCGGAGTAATGATGGTCGAGAGTATTCGGAGAATTGTAGACTTACCCGCACCGTTGGGGCCGAGTAGTGCTGTTACCTTACCGGTAGCAGCCTCGAAGGATACATCGCTCACAGCCGATACCATGCCGTAGGATTTTGTTAGCGAAGTGACCTTAATCATGGTGCCGGCCCGAGTGAATCAATAAAAAATGGCATGCGCGGTAGGTGTTTAATGCAGGTTGATTCCAGGTTTGAAACGCTGGCAGTGGAAAGGAAATCGCTGAAAATTCTTGTAAAACAACCTCTGTGCATGATTCCGTGTCCCTGGTGCGTGCCAATAAGATGGATCGAGTTAGAAAGCCCGTCCAGCAGCAGGTCACCGTATGCCGGTGGAGTGATTGGGTCATTTTCGCCGGAAAGAATCAGTGTAGGAATATTGCTGAGAACGGGACGTTTGAAGTCATTATCGATTTTTCCCGCAGGCCAGACCGAGCAAATAGATTGCATCGAGGACAAAAACTCGTTGCCCAGGTAGGTTTCCTCACCCTTACTGTTGCTCGTTTCATCTGGCTCGTGAAAAGGGATGTCTTCAGTACACATGACGGCATTGTGCATTCCGTAGCTCATAGCATCCAGCAGTGCTTCTTCGAATGCCAGCGCACTGACAGCGATTGATGTGTAGTCGTTTTCATTGAAAGCCGAGTGTATCGTCAGCGGCAGAAGTGAGCTCATTTCAGGTGAATATAGAGAAAGCCTTATGATCAACGCTAAATCAGGGTAGCTGACAGATTTTGTTGTTAACTCGTTTGTAAGGGGGTGTCTTAGGCGTAACTCGATGTTGTTTTCTTTTAGATATACAGACAACGCGCCAAAGTCGTCTGATAAATTTGGGAAAGCGTTTTTACAGTCAGTATCAAGCGAACAATTCTGGAATAAAGTTCGTAGCGCGGAATCACTCTTGATGGCGATATTTGATCCCATAGAGATGGAAGGTGGAAGGACGCCATCAAGGGTGAGGGATCTCACTGAAGTTTCATATCTTTTTAAATAGTGGAGAGCGACCCGCGTACCGTATGACGTTCCGTAAATATTCCATTGTTCATATCCCATGGCGATTCGGAGGTTTTCCAGATCCCTGACAGCAACGCTCGTGGTGAAATTCACTGGAGAGAATGCCAGGGAATCAAGGCACTTCTTTGTTTCTCGCGCGAGATCAATCGTGTCCGGATCGATATCAGTAGACATGTTCTCGCAATCAAGGGCCGTTGATCTGCCGGTACCCCGTTGATCCAGAACAATAATATCCATGTGCTGTGAAACCTGTTGCAATATTGGTGCGAAGCTCACGAGCAAATCAATAGAAGAACCACCAGGTCCTCCGTTGATGAGGGTTAGAGCGTGTTCGGGCGGGTCAACGGCAGTACTCGGGATTTTAGTGACGAAAAGCTCGATGGTTCTTCCGGAAGGTTTCTCATGATCCAATGGCTGATGCCACATCGAGCATTCGGCATATAAAATGTTGCTATTACTGGTGTCCGTTAGACGGCAGGGTTTGAAACTAGGCCCGCTGGGTGTCTCTAATGCTTCAGCAGAGTTCATCGAGCAGTAGATCCAAAAGAGCGCTGTAAGGAAAAGTCGCATAGAGAGGTAAGGCACTAAAAAGCAGTATGTTACATCAAGTTACGGTTGATATTTAGCGTAAATAATTAAGAGTTTCGTTAAGAAACGCTTCTTTGTAGTTCTTATAAATACAACTGGAGTGGGGTGTGATCATCATATTTTTTAGTGCCCAAAGCTCAGACGTTGCCGGTAGCGGCTCTTCATCGGTCACATCCAGGAATGCGCCACCCAGATGCTCCCAGGATGCTACCAGGTCCCTTGAGTACAAAGCATTACCGCGGCCAAAGTTGTAGATGTAAGCGCCCTTTTTGCACATGGCTAAACGTGTTTCATCCATAAACCGCTCTGTTTCCTCTCCCCCGGGCAACAGAAGGACAACATGATCAGCATCCGGTAAGTGATCAGCAAGAAGTTCCAGGCCGTAAACTTCGGCTCCGAATGACACTGGTGTGGCGGAGCGAGAGACTCCAATGACGCGGGTACCCATACTCCCCAGCACTTTTGCGCAATCCTGGGCAATGTGTCCGAACCCGATAATCATTACTGTTTGATCCGAAAGCAATCTGGACTGGCCTTGAATGTCCCTGTTCCATGCGTGCTGCTGAAAGTTATCCAACATCTGTGGCATTTGGTGGTTCATAAAAAGCAGTGCGCTGAGTAGAGATTCGCTGAGAAGTTTTCCGTGGAAAGTCCCGTGTACGATTTTTACCTTTCCCAATGGATGTGGCTCAACCCAATCCTTGCCGGCAGCGGGAGTCATGATCCACTTAAGGTTCGTAAACTGCTGATACCATGCTGCCTTGAAATCCCAGGCCAAGACCGCCTGGACCTTTTCTGCCTGTTCAAGGAAGCTTGATTCATTGGCATGGACAACAACGGTCAATCCCGGCATTGCACGTCGAAGAATATCGAAGTCGACATCGTTAAAATGGAATGCCTGGACGTCGTTCCAGAGGCAGGTGTGTAGCTCCACTTTTAGTCCCGTCTTCTGATGACGTCGGAAGGGCGGTAGCTGCGCAGGATCTCGCGAACCTTCCTGGTGTCCTGCCGGTCTTTGGCGAGCATGCCTTTGATGTGGGTCTCGATTAATTCGTCGGTAGACCGGTAAACCGCAAGCTCTGCGTCGTCTTTTACGACCACGACCGCATCTGGTGATGTTCGGTAATAGACTCGACTTGCTCTCGCCATGGCTATTTCCCGGTATCTGTTATTTGGCAGTCACCACAACCTGCAGGTCAGTGTAGCCTTTGACAAAACTCGATTGGGTTCTTCCCGGTTCCCTGACCACTTCGATACGTTTGAAGCGTTTCAGAATTTCCTCCCAGACTATGCGCAATTGCATCTCAGCCAGACGGTTTCCCATGCAGCGGTGGATACCAAACCCGAACGAAAGGTGATGTCGCGGTGTATTACGATCAATAATGAACTCGTTAGGGTTGTCGATGACCTCATCATCCCGGTTGCCAGAGACATACCACATGGCTACCTTATCGCCTTCCTTGATGGTTTTGCCACGGATCTCGTAGTCCTGGGTTGCCCGGCGTCGCATGTACGCTAATGGAGTCTGGTATCGAATGATTTCGGGCACCATTTTTGGGATTAGAGACAGGTCCTTTGTTACCTTGGCGAACTGATCAGGGAACTGGTTGAGAAAATAGACGCCCCCTGAAATTGAGTTCCGAGTTGTATCATTACCACCAACAATCAATAGAATCAGGTTACCCAGATACTCCATGGGGTCCATGTCCTGAGTATTGGGGTTATGCGCCATCATGGTGATCAGGTCATTGGCCTCGGTTGGATCCCGATGGACTCTTTCGTTCCACAGATTAGTAAACACCTCCAGGCATTCGAGTAGTGCCGCGCGGCGTACGGGTTCTGGCGTGGGTCCACCATTCAATGCGCCGCTGGTTGCCATATCGGACCAGTAGGTGAGTTTGGACCGATCCTCAAACGGGAAATCAAATAGTGTCGCAAGCATTTGCGTCGTTAGCTCGATAGAAACGTGATTAACCCAATCAAATTCTTCGCCGATCGGTACTTCATCAAGAATTTTAATTGCTCGGGAGCGGATAACTGGTTCGAGTTTGGCGAGGTTTAGGGGTGCGACTACATTGGTTACAGCTTTTCGCTGTACGTCATGCCTCGGCGGATCCAGTGAGATAAAGTTAACTATCTGGAAATCCTCAGGTTGATCGGCAAGTGTAATGCCTCCCTCTGAAGAGAAGGCATCATGGTCCTTCTCGATCTCCATGATGTCGTTGAACTTGGTCACTGACCAAAAGGGACCAAACAGGCTGTCCTCGCAGTAGTGGACCGGGTCTTCTCTACGCAACCTTTCGAAGTAACCCCAATGGTTGTCATTCATGAACAAATTGGGGTCACTGACATTGATGTCTTCCAGGGGAATGGAATAGGGATCTTCTGTTAGCGTTACCGCTTCACTCATGATTAGCTCCTTGGGTCTGAATTATCGTTGTTTCGCTTACCTTTTTCTAATATTGAAACTCGGGAAGGTTAACCACAATGCCGTTCAGATCGTCGCTCATTATTATCTGGCAACTCAGTCGAGATTCAGCGCTCCTATCCGGATTGAGATCGAGCATTGATTCCTCGGTGTCGCTGGCGACTTCCAGTTTTGCCTGCCATTCTGCGCTGATTAATACGTGGCACGTGGCGCAGGAGCATTCTCCTCCGCAGTCTGCATCGATTCCTGGGACCAGATTGCTGGTAGCCGTAACCATAATGGAGTCGCCATTATTAGCGTCAATGTTGTGTTTCGTTCCGTTAAACTCGATGAATTTTACTTGCGGCATAATTCCTCCCGTACGTCTTGCCTTAAAATAGAGTGCTTCGTTTAGTTTAACAGGGTTTTTAGTTCTACGTTTGTGTCCGCAAGTACTGAAGGGTCCACAGCCTTGCCATAAAGCTGTTTGCAAACCATGAATTCCCTCGGGCTGTTGACCGCATCGACAGAAACAACCTTGCCATCCTTCAAATAGAAGACAGCAAACTTGTTCGCAGCCTTGTCACCCCGTTGGACGCTGGTATCTCCATCAGCGGAGAACCCCACCATCTGGAGTTTTAGGTCGTACTGATCACTCCAAAACCATGGGATAGAGGCGTAGACCTTGTCAGCACCAAGCATGTTGGAGGCTGAGACTCTGGCTTGCTCCATAGCATTGGGAACGGATTCCAGCCTGAGACGACGACCCATAATCGGGTTTGGGTGATTTGTACAGTCGCCCGCGGCGTAGATATGCGGGTCTGAAGTTCGGCAATGATCGTCAACTGTGATGCCGTTGTTGCAATCAAGACCAGCAGCTTCCGCGAGTTCTATATTCGGGATAATACCGATGCCGACGATGACAAGGTCGGTGTCAATTTTTTCATCTCCACAAAGGACTGTTGAAATGTGACCTTCGCCCTGGAAACCGCTGACGCCGGTATTGACCCTGATGTTTACACCTCGCCCGGCGTGAAGTTCATGGTAGTACTCGCTCATTTCCGGTGTGGTGACCCGTTGCAGGATTCGGTCTTCCATCTCCAGAACGGTGACCTGCAGGCCAGAAGTTACGGCGACCGCCGCAACCTCAAGGCCGATGTAACCACCTCCAACAATGCAGATTTTTTTCGCAGTCTGCATTGCTTCACGGATGCCGTCGACATCATCAATCGTTCGCAGATAGTGGATTCCTGACAGGTCGCTGCCGGGAATGGTTAGAATTCTCGGCCGGGAGCCGGTCGCGATCAGCAGCTTGTCGTACTCGTATGAGTCACCTGAGCTGGTGGTAACTGTTTTAGCTGAACTATCGATGGACTCTACCCGGGTTCCGGTGTGGAGCGCGATATCCTGGTCCGCATAGAATTTCTCTGGCCGGACCATTACGCGATCCATTCCCAGCTCGCCAGATAAGTACTGCTTGGACAGCGGCGGGCGTTGATAGGGTGGTTGTGTCTCGTTGCCTAAAATGGTTATTGAACCTTCGTATTTTCCCTGGCGAAGACTGGCGGCTGCCTGACCGGCGGCTTGTCCTGCTCCAATGATCACAATACCTGACATCTCAACTCCCTTAATTTTCGAATCGCTATTCTACCGGAGGTTCCGTGATGCGGGTACCATGAGTTGGTTATAGTGGTGCCTATGAAAAAACTCCTGATACTCTCCCCCTACGATGGATTTAGCCACGGATTCTGGCGCGAAGGTCTCGCTGACTATCTGGCAGGTGAATTCGAGATCATCGAGTGCACATTGCCTGCGCGGTTTTTCAGCTGGAGACAGCGAGGTAACTCACTGAGCTTTGCCCTGAAACCTGCGCTACAACAACCCTTTGATCTCATGGTCGCCACCTCTATGACTGACTTGTCGGGACTTCGAGGCTTGAATCGACATTTGAGCAGTGTACCCGCGATTGTTTATTTCCATGAAAACCAGTTTGCCTATCCAGGGAACAATACAGTGGGTCTGCTGGAACGCCAATTGACCAGCATTTATACGGCGATCAGTGCCGACCGGGTATTCTTTAACAGTGAATTTAACCGGTCTACCTTTTTGGTTGGCGCTAAAAAACTGCTGGGTCGAATGCCGGATGAGGTTCCCTTGGGCATTGCTAACAGCATCGAGGAAAAATCCTCGATTGTTCCAGTCGCCCTCGATATTGACCCGGTCAAATCCTACGGTTCGCCGGGGACGCGACTGAAGATCGTCTGGAACCATCGATGGGAACACGACAAGGGACCCGGTCGACTCAGTGAGATTGTCACAGAATTAATACGGCGGAAGGTGGATTTTGAACTTAGCCTCTTTGGGCAGCAGTTTTCCAGGCACCCGCCGGTATTCGATGAAATACTGGAGATGCTCCATGTCAACGGCAACGCCGGCGAGATTGGTTTTGTTGAGAGCCGTACGGAGTATTTGGCTAAATTGTCTGCGCATGACTTTGTGCTGTCGACGGCGGACCAGGAATTTCAGGGGTTGGCAATACAGGAAGCGATGGCAAGTGGCTGTATTCCGGTTGTACCAGACGCCCTTAGCTACCCTGAATACATACCTGTTGAATACCGATACGCTACCGTAAGCGAAGCTGTAGATGTTTTCCTGAGTCAGCGAACCGCAAAACCAATATCTCTGGCCCGGTATGCCTGGTCGACGATTGGTCCGGATTGGACAGCAGCCCTGGGGGAGATCTGTCCGCAATAGTGCTAGGCAGCGATGATCAATCGAACGGCTTCCAGCCTGATCTGGGAACTTTCTATGGCTGAAGTAAGCAAGCGAAGTCGATCCTCGAGAAATTCGACCTCCTCTGGTCTGACATTGGGATTAACCTGCGCTAACGCCTTTAATCGGTTGACTTCGTTACCCAGGTGACTGCTCATTGAATTTAGTGCTTCCGTTTTAATGGGTGCGAATTTCTCCTGTGCGATGTTATTCGCTGCTGCCAGAAGCTTCTTGATGCCGGCTTCCTGTTGGATGACGATTTTGGCAATAGTTTCTGCTGGCACCTCCAAATTATCGTCCCAGTGACTGAAAGGGATTTGAGCAGATGCATCCTGTCGCTCTGGGGTAATCAGCGAACGTACCAGCGCGGCAGGCAGGTACTGGTTGGCGTTCAGTGCCAATGGTGCCACACACTCAATTTGATGCAGGGTTTCTACCAGCATGGTGCCGGTTTTTATTCCCTTAAGCTTCACGACAACCACGGCGCTGTTGCCCGTAACGTCACTCGTGACCAGGTCCATTGCCTGCTGCACGAGCGGGTTTTCCCACGTCAGGAACAACAGGTCTTCCCTTGCGAGCGCGGTGTCTCGATCGAATGTATAGCCAGTGCCTTCTTCCGGTAGTTCCGGGTAACGAAATCTGTCCTGGGTCTCTGCGCTGACTGAGCTATGTCGGACCATGCTCTCTGTTGGTTTAACCAGAAAGGCAGTCTCAGAGAGGGGTTCCGATTCCAGGCCGAACATGTCGAAGGAATGTTCCATGTATATTTCCAGAGCGCCGTCGGTTTCTGTCCGGGAAACCTGTGCGAGCAGCTCGCTGGAAACCACCGGTTGATGGGAATTCCTCTCTAACAGCTGATCCCGGCCCGAACGCAGTTGTTCCAGTCGGGCGTCGCTCTCCATTCGTGCAATGTTGACCAGCTCGTCCGGGTCTAACTCTGCTGGAAGGTTGTCAAAGACAATCTGGGCCGCAGCGTTGGGTTTCTGGAAAATCGAAAACCCTTCATTGAATACCCTGAGTAACAGTGCCTGTTCAGTTCCCTTTGCAAACGGTACATGGATAACGACATCCTCAGTTTGGCCAATCCTGTCGAGCCTTCCGATCCGCTGTTCCAGTAGATCCGGGTTATTGGGAAGGTCGTACATCACGAGTTGGTGAGCGAACTGGAAGTTGCGACCTTCACTGCCTATTTCAGAACAGACCAATACCTGGGCACCGCCGGCTGAGTCAGCAAAATAGTTAGCGGCCCGATCCCGTGCGACCAGGTCCAGCCCCTCGTGAAAGGCAACAGACCTGATGGTTGTTCTGTCCCGTAGGTATCTGTCCAGGGCGATGGCGGTTTCAGCGCGGCTGCAGATGACCAGGTGTTTGTCATCAGATAACTTCAGAAGGTCTGCTAGCCAGCCTATTCTTGCGTCTTTGCTGTTCCAGGTGGCGGCATTGTCTGTGGGGAACTGTTCTGCAGGGAGTTCATAGGGTTTTAGGATGCGTTCCTGAAAGCCTTCAACAGACTCCCGGACGTTCCTGAACAATACCCGACCAGTGCCGTGTCGGTCGAGTAACGCGGGTAGTAGCTCATCGTCGCTATCTGGTGCGTGTTCGCCGAGTCGTTGCCTGACTTTTGAAGCAGCATCTCGCTCATTATTAAGGAGGCCGGTGACAAGGCCTGCAATGCTTTCATATTGCATCTCTTCCTCGAGAAAGTCTTCATAACTGTGGTAGCGGGATGGATCCAGAAGTCGAAGGCGGCTGAAATGACCCAGGCGGCCGAGTTGTTCAGGTGTAGCTGTCAGCAGCAGTAACCCCTTGGCAACTCGGCTGAGTTGTTCAACCGCAGTGTAATCCTCGCCCGGTTTCCCATCCTGCCATTGCAGGTGGTGTGCCTCGTCGATGACGACCAAATCCCAATCTGTTGCTGCTGCCTGTTCAAGTCGC
This sequence comes from Gammaproteobacteria bacterium, assembly GCA_012961165.1. GTDB lineage: Bacteria > Pseudomonadota > Gammaproteobacteria > Pseudomonadales > Azotimanducaceae > UBA9659. The sequence continues at coordinate 14,315 of DTZW01000122.1, forward strand.
TTTGGGTTTTCCAGGAAAAGGTCCAGAGAACAAAGGACCAGTTGCTGGGCGTCGAATGGATTATCCAGGTCTGCAACATCATCCTCGTGCTCGGGACGATTATCGGCCTCGATGTCCAGACAGCGTTCTTCGTCCAGCAGCGTAAACTGCAGATTGAAACGCCTGATCATTTCAACGAACCACTGAAAGTTCAGCGCGGGAGGAACAATGATCATGATCCGGCTTGAGCGACCCGTCATGAGTTGCTGATGAATGATGAGTCCGGCCTCGATTGTTTTGCCAAGGCCAACCTCGTCCGCCAGCAGAACTCTCGGTGCATAACGGGAAGCGACCTCCTGGGCGATAAACAACTGGTGTGGAATCAGCGATACGCGTGGCCCCAGAAGCCCCTTAATCGAAGATGTTGCCAGGCGTGCCTTGTGTTGTAGTGTCTGGTAGCGAAGGTTGAACCAACGGTTATCGTCAATTTGAAGGGAGAATAGCCGTTCCTCGGGTTTGCTGAAAGTTATCCCAGGATCCAGTTCGGTTTCGATGATTGCGGTAGAGGTGCCCTGGTACTCGCCGTGGTAAACAAGAATGCCATCCCGGTCCGAGACCTGAGAAACCTCCAGTTCGAGGTCGCCTGCAGTACGAATGATGTCACCGACATTGAATTTAACTCTGGTCAGGGGTGCCTGGTCTCTCGCATAGGTGCGAATTTCATCGATCAGGTCGAAGTTCATCGTGACGAGCCTGTGTTCGACACTCACGATCTGGCCGATGCCAAGTTCCGGTTCTGCGCTACTGATCCATTTCTGTCCCGGTTTGAAATCAGTCATATGATGCGTTGCCTATTCGACCTGAGTACCGTTGATTTAAGTATGGCTGTCTTTGGGTTATCTTTATCACTTTTGCCTATCGGAATATTTATGGATAACCAGACTAAAACTGAGTTAGAAGCAGCGTCGTTTCGTCGTCTAGTCGACCATCTCGGTGAGAACACCAAGGTACAGAACATTGATCTTATGAATCTGGCCGGGTTTTGTCGCAATTGCCTGAGTAAATGGTACCGGGCGGCGGCAGAGGATAAAGGAATCGACCTGGATTATGAAGAGGCGCGGCAAATAATCTATGGGATGCCGTATTCGGAGTGGAAATCGAAATACCAGACAGAGGCAACCCCCGAACAGCAGGCCGCTTTTGACAACACTTTTGACAATAAAGGTCATTAACCAATGCGGTTTAATGGTCTTTTTGTCCTGCTTTGGTCCGCTGGTGTTTTGGCAGAATCAAATACACCGGTTAGTGGACACGAGCAGTTTGCGTACGAACTGTTTAAGGAACTGATTGAAACTGATACGACTCACTCTTCAGGCGATACGCTCGCGCTAGCCGAGTCAATCGCCGCCAGGTTGAAACGTGAAGGGCTCCCGGCAAACGATATCCATGTGATTGAGCATGGCGGCAAGGGTAATGTCGTCGCACGCCTGCGTGCAGATAAGCCCGTCGGAAAACCGTTGTTACTGCTCGCACATCTTGACGTGGTTGAGGCGGATTCCGCTGACTGGTCGATGGACCCATCGATCCTGAATGAAGAGGGTGACTATTTCTATGGTCGCGGTACGCTTGATGACAAAAATGAAGTCGCGATACATCTCGCAAACTTTATTCGTCTTCATCGGGAGAGGGCGCACCTGACCAGGGACCTGTTGATCGCGCTGACTGCCGATGAGGAAAGTGGGCCGCATAACGGGGCGCTTCACCTCGTTAGACAACATCCTGAATTGGTGGACGCTGCGCTGGTTTTTAATGAAGGTGGTGGTGGAATTATAAAAGATGGCAAGTATGTCGCCAATACTGTGCAGGCCGCGGAGAAAACCTACCAGACGTTCTCTCTTGAGATTACCAATGCTGGTGGCCATAGCTCAGTGCCAAGGAGCGACAACGCGATTTACCAGCTTGCGGCAGCGCTGACGCGAATTGAAGCATTTGAGTTTCCAGTTCGCTTGAACGAAACGACGCGAGCCTACTTTGAGGGGATTGCGGGTCAAGATACGAGTGAGCGAGCGTCGATGTTCTACGGATTGCTGGATGAACCACCGGCGAGTGCGAGCATTAACTATTTCCGTGATGAGCCAGAGATCAACGCTCGTCTCCGGACAACCTGCGTTGCGACACAACTTAACGCGGGGCATGCAGAGAATGCACTTGCGCAGCGCGCCAGCGCGACGGTGAATTGCAGGGTGTTTCCTGGCGTGAACGTGAATGAGGTTGGTGAGGTGCTGTTTAGGGTAGCTGACGTTCCTTCAATGACCTTGACACCGAAATGGGATGCCCTGTTCAGTGACGCTTCACCGTTAGATGACAGCATCATGGATCCAATTCGCGAGATCACAGCGTCAATGTGGCCTGGGGCCCTCGTACTTCCCACGATGAGCACCGGTGCGACCGACTCGACATTTTTTCGTAACGCCGGTATCCCGGTGTATGGGGTGTCGGGGATATTTACAGAATTTGGTGATAATCGAATCCATGGGCGTGATGAGCGACTGCCCAAGCGCAGCTTCTATGAGGGACTGGAGTTTCTCTACCGTTTGACTCGATCCGTAGCGGTGTCGAAAGACCTTCCCGCTGCCCCTGGTACGTTATAGGAGTGGCCGATGGCTGTGACTTCAAAACTGGAACTTAACCGAGGGGAGTTTTCCCCCTGGCTGTTTGCGAACGAATCGCTCACTATTTCTCTCTTAAGTGCGACTTCCTATCGGTTCGCCCGGTTTTTATGGGACAACATTAATACCACCGCGGATGAAGACCGTTCGGGTTGGAGTGGTGCGCAATGGCAACATTACCTGACTGATCCAAGGTGTGAGTTCTTTGCAGTTTACTGTGATGATGAACCTGCAGGATGCTGCGAAATTGTACGCGAGTTGAATCTCATGCGAGCTACGGGTGGATCGGCGAGGATCAAGGCGTTTGGGTTGTTTTCCGAATTCACTGGAGAAGGGCTCGAATCGTCCCTGTTGACCAGGATGATTGAAAAGTCATTTGCAACAGGTGCGGACAGGGTAACCCTAAGAACGGGTCCGGAACTTCCGTATGAGATGACAAAGATGTTCCGAAACCAGGGGTTTCGAATTCTCACGACAGAAAAGTAAGAAAAATACCTGGATTAGACGGCCATCCGGGCTTTGATCGGCTCATGGCATTGGTAGTCAAGCAGACTGAAGTCAGTCATCTCGAAATCGTCGATCGTTTGCTGGTCTCGGTCTTCGATATTAAGCGAGGGCAGGGGCAGGGGGGTACGTATGAGCTGTTCCTTTGCCTGTTCGACGGCGTCAAGGTATATATGGGCATCCCCAATAGTGTGAACAAATTCATGTGCCGTTAGCCCTGTGATTTTTGCAATCATATGTAGCAGCAGGGAATAAGAGGCGATGTTGAATGGTACCCCAAGGAACATATCAGCCGAGCGCTGGTACATATGTAACGAAAGTTTTTCGTCGGCCACGTAGAGCTGGAAGAAGCTGTGGCAGGGTGGTAGCGCCACCTGGTCGGGAGAGGTCTCACCGGGGTTCCAGGCGTTGACGATAATCCTTCTGCTTTCAGGATTGTTTTTAATCAGATCAATAGCATCTGCCAACTGGTCGACTTCGCGACCGTCTACCGTTTTCCATTTTCTCCACTGGGAACCGTAAACACGTCCCATATCGCCATCACTCGCGTCTAGTCCCAGACGTTTCACATAGTCGTCATAGTTGGCGTCCCAGATTTTGTTGTGCTGATAAATTGCTTTGAGATCGTTAATGTTGGTAGACCCGGAAACGAACCACAACAGCTCCGAAGACATGACCTTCCATGCCAGCTTCTTGGTTGTCACAGCCGGGAAGCCATCTGCCATTTTATACCTGGTGTTTAGGCCAAATACCGAGATAGTGCCTACGCCCGTTCTGTCACCGCGAACCGTACCGTTGTCCAAAATGGTCTGGAGTTGTTCCAGGTATGCGTGCATTAATGATTAGTCCCCAGTTAGCCGCACTTACTATCGCCGCAGCTGAGGCAGGTCATACAACCATCCATCATCACCATGGCGGTAACATTACACTTATTGCAAAGCTGGGCTCCTGGGGGGAAGTCACCTGGATCTACTTTTTCCGCGTTGGCAGCAACTTCTAACGCGGCGCGTTTTTCGGCAATCAATTCCTGGTGCACAGTGCTTAGTTCTTCCTCTTTGATGAGGCCGATTTTTTTCATATGAGTTTCAAGAACCCCGCCAATCTCCGCGACCAGTGAAGGCATAAAGACACCCCCCTTTTTGAAGTAGCCACCTTGAGGGTCAAATACCTGTTTAAGTTCTTCCGCCAGGAATACGCTGTCACCGCCTTTGCGAAAGACAGCGGAGATGACTCGGGTAAGAGCAAGAATCCATTGGAACTGTTCCATGTTCTTGGAGTTGATAAATACTTCAAAGGGGTATTCCTGCTCATGCTCTGTCGACACATTCAACACAATGTTATTAATGGTTATATACATCGCATGATCTGACAGCGGCGTCTTGACCTTGTAGGTGTAACCCCGCAGTTCATCCGGTCGAGCGACATGTTCATGCATCGTCTCTCTTTCGGGTAGCTTTGCGGGTACTTCTTCGAGTGGTTTTTTCAGAGCATACCCTACAATTTTCTTTTCTATTTTAATGGCCATTGTCTATCCATAATTTGTTCAGGGCAGCTCTTTTCAGAGCGGCTCTAGTTTTAAATAAACGGTTTTTAATAAACAGTTTTTAATATTTCGTTGATATCTATGCGTCGTTAATGACTAGAATTTCCCGTAATAGCCTTCTTTCATTGCGTCAAAGAGGTTGGCCGCAGAATGCATTTCTCCGTCATATTCAATTTCTTCATTGCCTTTGACCTCCAGAATTTCACCATCTTCTAATTCAAACTGATAGGTAGTGTTTTCCAGGTCCGCTTCCTTCACCAATACACCCTGGAATGCTTCAGGGTTGAAGCGGAACGTTGTGCAACCCTTCAGGCCCTGTTCGTAGGCATAACGATAAATGTCCTTGAATTCCTCAAACGGATATTCAGTAGGGACATTTGCCGTTTTTGAAATAGAAGAATCAATCCACTTCTGGGCAGCAGCCTGAATATCGACGTGCTGGGTTGGTGAAATGTCGTCGGCCGTGATGAAGCATTCAGGTAGTTTGCACTCAGGGTCGTCCGTCAGGGGCTCCGCGTTGGGATTAACCATAGAGCGGTAGGCCAGTAATTCGAATGAGAATACATCCACTTTCTCTTTGGATTTTTTACCTTCGCGAATGACGTTCCTGGCGTAATGGTGTGCAAAGCTGGGTTCAATGCCGTTACTGGCATTATTGGCTAGTGACAGGCTGATAGTGCCGGTGGGCGCTATAGAACTGTGGTGCGTGAACCGGCAACCCGTCTTTGCAATTTTATTTATCAGATCAGGGTCTGCCTCTGCCACCCTTTGCATGTAGCGAGAGTATTTTGCCAGCAGGACCTTGCCTTTGATGTTGTCACCGATCTTGACCCCGTCGTCTTCCATTTCCGGGCGTAGGCGTAACATCGCGGCTGTAATCGTGAAATCCTCTTCCATGATTGAAGCGGGTCCTTTCTCCTCGGCGAGTTCTACACCTGCTTGCCAGCCCACAAGCGCAAGGCGTTTAGTGACGGCTTCTGTAAAGGCGACAGACTTTTCATCACCGTAGCTCATTCCCATCATGGTGATAGTAGAACCCAGGCCTAAATAGCCCATTCCATGACGCCGCTTTCGTTCGATTTCTTTTCGTTGCTGTGGCAGGGGCAGGCCGTTGATCTCTACCACGTTGTCCAACATACGGGTGAACACGGCAACAGCTTCGCTGAACGTGTCCCAGTCAAAGTTAGCTTCGTTGGTAAATGGTTTGTCGACAAAACGGCAAAGATTAACTGAACCCAGAAGGCAACTACCATAGGGAGGCAACGGCTGTTCACCACAGGGGTTGGTTGCCCTGATGTCCTCGCAGAACCAGTTGTTGTTCATCTCGTTGACCTTGTCGATCAAGATGAAACCTGGTTCGGCGAAATCATAGGTTGACGCCATAATCAGGTCCCACAGGCGGCGTGCACGGATGGTGTTAGTGATCTTGCAGGCAACGAGACCTTCGTTATTAGTGACGTATCTGCCTTTAACGGGGAAATCACGCCACAGGATTTTGGAAGCATCATCAAGATCCAGTTCATCTGCTTCGCGCTCGGCTTCTGTGATCGGAAAACTTAGTTTCCAGTCCGCATCCTGGGTCACGGCTTCCATGAATTCGCCCGTAATCAGCAATGAAAGGTTGAACTGCCGAAGGCGACCGTCTTCACGTTTCGCTTTGATGAAATCCATTACATCTGGGTGGCCAACTTCGAAGGTTGCCATCTGGGCGCCTCTTCGGCCGCCTGCAGATGAAACGGTAAAGCAGGTCTTGTCGTAGATATCCATGAAAGACAGAGGCCCCGAGGTATAGGCTCCTGCTCCGGAAACGTAAGCGCCTTTAGGTCGTAGTGTTGAGAACTCATAGCCGATGCCACAGCCGGCCTTAAGGGTAAGTCCTGCTTCGACATTTTTCTGCAGGATATCTTCCATTGAATCGTTAATGATGCCGGAGACGGTGCAATTAATAGTAGAGGTGGCAGGTTTATGTTCCTGGGCGCCGGCATTAGAGATAATTCGACCCGCGGGTATTACTCCCTGGCGTAGTGCCCACAGAAACTTGCTGTACCAGATTCCCCGCTTATCCTCGTCTTCAACCTCAGAAAGGGCCTTTGCGACGCGTTTGTAGGTGTCATCCATGTTTTGGTCAACAAATCCGCCTTTCTTGCTTTTAAGGCAATATTTGTTCTCCCAGATATCAAGGGAAGTGTCCTGGAATTTGATTTCGTTGACGCTCGACGGTATAGCGGTTAATTCTGGTTTTTGGGCCGTAGAGTCCATATATCTCCTTTATATCAGTACGACTATTACATAAATCAGTACGACTATTACAGATGCCAAAGGGTCTTGTGATCGCCTCTGCAGCTCTTTTCGTCACTTAATGGGCTGTTCAGGGAAGCGTTATTCAGCTTATTGTTGGTCCCTACCAGCCACGTGATCCCCAACAAGTACACAGTTTATCCACAGCTTTTAAACAGATTTTTCCACGTTTTTAGCGCTTCAAAGCTGTGAAGCTTTTCAGGGTCAGGGACTAGATATTGTGCCGCAGCACTCAAGCAAACACAACATATTGTTGATTCTTCGGCATTTGGACAGTGGGGGAAAAGTGAAAAAGGGGGGCCAGGTCTTGCAATTTGACGTTTGCAGGTCGCTGCAGCCCGTCGGTTAAACTCCGGCATTCAGGTTAAACTTGCTTAGCGAAGAACAGCCTTCGGCGTTACCTCGTCAAATTCTAGAGGGCGTTGCTTAGGGTTAGCCGGTTAAAAATTCAGTAGACGTCCAAAAAAATTAACCAACAAGTTGTAAGAGGTGCCAGTGAGCAGAGTAAAAAACAAAACAGCAATAGTGACAGGCGGAGGAAGTGGCCTGGGAGCAGCCTCATGCGAACTGTTAGCGAAGGAAGGTGCGATGGTCGTTGTCACGGACGTAAACACCAAAGCTGCAGAACAAACGGCGAATGTCATTGAACAACGCGGCGGAAAAGCAATTGCCTTACATCAGGACGTAGTAGATCAGGATCGCTGGCAAGAAGTGATTGATACCACTGTCTCTGAATTTGGCGGTCTGGATGTGCTGGTGAACAATGCCGGTATTGTCGGGGCGGGCACAGCCCCGATGGAAGATGTTTCCTTTGAGAGTTGGCGTCAGGTAATGACGATCAATTTAGATGCTGTTTTTCTCGGCTGCCAGGCTGCTATTCGTAAAATGAAATCGTCAGGAGGAGGGTCGATTATTAATATCTCGTCGATCATGGGAATCGTTGGTGGCGCTGGCGCGGCTTACAACGCATCAAAAGGTGGGGTGCGTCTTTTGTCAAAATCGGTCGCGGTCTATTGTGGTAACAACGGGTACAACATTCGTTGCAATTCGATTCACCCCGGCTATATCTGGACGCCAATGGTAAGAGGAATCGTTGAATTTATTGACGAGGTTGATACTGAAGACGCCTTAAAGGAAATGTTGGTAGCAAAGCACCCTATAGGCAGGTTAGGTGAGGCCGACGACATCGCAAAGGGTGTGTTGTTTCTCGCTTCTGATGAATCCAGTTTCATGACCGGAAGTGAACTTGTTATAGACGGTGGTTACACGGCGGTTTAGGTTTTTATGTTTGTCTACCCGGTTTATATATCCCTCATGTCTTGTTCAGGCCGCAAGCAGTTCTGAGAAGGCAACGCTCAGTCGGTTCTGGTGTGACGAGCTCAAAGGAAGCCGAGTAAATGTTGAGTAGACAACCATAACCGGTGCCGTATCTTGTTTTTTTATACCCTTCTAGGCATTGTTACCGCTGACGACGAGGCTGTAGATGCTCTGCAGAGCCCGTCAATGACCTAAAATATAGAAAAGGAAGTTTGATGCACCTTGGAGAACTGGCCGCCACTAGTGCCGATAAAGCCGCTTATGTAATTGCCGAAACCGGCGTAACTACGACATTTAAACAACTTGATGACCTGTCTATGCAGGCTTCGCAATTATTTCGTCAGCTCGGGTTAAGCCGGGGTGACCACGTCGCGATACTCCTCGAGAACCACCCGGCACTGCTCCAGGTCTGTTTCGCGGCGCAGCGATCCGGCCTCTATTTCACAGCTATTTCCTACCGATTACAGGACGAAGAGGTCGAATACATTGTCAGCGACTGCCAGGCCAAAGTCTTCATCACGTCCAAGAGTCAGCAGAATCTTGTCGGGAAGTTGAACCTGGATCACTGCCACAGTTATATGGTTGACGGCGTAGCTGCAGGCTTCAACTCCTGGGAAGACAGTCTTGCAGAGATGCCCGCTGAGAAGATTTCGGATGAATCGATTGGCGTCCAGATGCTGTATTCTTCTGGTACGACGGGAAGACCCAAAGGGGTATATAAACCACTGCCAGAAGGCGAGTATGGTGTAGACGAAGGGCCAAATCTTTTTGGGATGCTTTATGGCGCCTCGGTGGACAGTATCTACCTGAGTCCGGCACCTCTTTATCATGCAGCGCCGTTGACCTTCACCATGGGCATGTTGTCAATGGGGGTGACCTGCATTGTGATGCAACATTTCGAGGCTGAAGCTTCACTCGCGGCCATTGAGAAGTACAAGGTTACCCACAGCCAGTGGGTACCCACTATGTTTATTCGTATGCTAAAACTCGATGATGATGTGCGCTTGAAGCACGACGTTTCCAGTCTGCAGTGTGCTATTCATGCTGCTGCGCCATGCCCTGTCCCTATCAAGGAACAGATGATTGAATGGTGGGGTCCGGTGATCCATGAATACTATGCCGGCAGTGAAGGCAATGGTTTCGTTGCCATCAATTCGGAACAATGGCTTGCGCATAAGGGATCGGTAGGGCTACCGCTAATGGCGCAACTACATATTGTTGGCGAAGACGGCGAGGAAGTAGCCCAGGGCGAGACCGGCACTATCTATTTTGAAGGTGGCGGCGACTTCGAATATTTTAATGATAAAGAAAAGACCGACGAATCCCGACACCAGCAGGGCTGGTCAACGCTTGGGGATGTTGGTTACCGGGATGCGGATGGCTTCCTTTATCTCACCGATCGCAAGAGTTTCATGATTATTTCCGGTGGCGTAAACATCTATCCTCAGGAAACAGAGAACCTGCTGGTCACACATCCAAAAGTGATGGATGTGGCAGTATTTGGTGTTCCGAATGATGATTTCGGTGAAGAGGTCAAGGCTGTTGTGCAACCCAAAGACTGGAACGATGTCGGGCCAGACTTTGAAGCCGAGTTGATCGAGTTCTGTCGTGAACACATTTCGCATCTTAAGTGTCCACGCTCAGTAGATTTCGACAAGCAACTACCCCGACACCCGACGGGGAAATTGTACAAGCGTCTATTGCGAGATAAGTACTGGGAAGGTCACCGAACCAAGCTGCTGTAACCGGATCAGTTAACCAGAGGTTAGTATAGTCAGGGATTGTTATACCCTGGGATTAGTATAACCCGGGACTGAAGGCGTTCTCTTAAACCCAGTAATATCAATCATTCAGCAGATATTTTCCTTTACCGATACCGGTTTATTCTAACTCCACGGGAAGGGTATAAGAAGAATTAACCACATTTCTGCTTCATCAGCCATGCACATAATCCCCTTAAAACTGGGTTTGGCTCCAGTTCTCGATGGGATTTGGTAGCTTTTAACGAAATATCGGACTGGAGCACGCTGATGATTCTGCATTCTTTATTAAAAACTATACTAACTGTGTGCCCGAGTGGACTGTCGCTGAAATTGTCGGTTCTTGACGGCTTCGCTGGTAAAAGGTTCCTCGCCACTCCGGAGCTGTCATCCGTCCGTCGGGATGGGGCTTGGCCCTGTATTCGCGGGGTTTTTATCTGACACCTTGAGACCAGGGTATGGTGAAGAATCCATCAGGTATTCACGGTTAATCCTCGCGGTTGCTGGAAACATCTGGTCTGCTTCGCATTATTACCTGGCTTCCCGAACATTTTATGAGGATCTTGTTGCCAAGAATCATCTAGTTGAGCCATTACCTGTTACTGAGTAGACGGGAAAATGTCTTCCAGCGGACTGCGCACCGCCAGCCCCCCTCGCTTCAGTACGTGGGTATAGATCTCCGTTGTCTCCAGAGATGAATGTCCCAGCTGTTGCTGGAGAGTCCTGATATCCAACCCGTTTTCAAGTGAATGGGTAGCGAATGAATGTCGTAGCGTGTGCGGCGATGCTGCCTTTTCGATTCTGGTTTGCCGTAATGCCGTTCGAAACGCTTTTTGAAAAGTAGACATTTGAATGTGATGCCTCTGCTTTACACCTGACCTTGGGTCTATACCCATCCGTTTTGCGGGAAACACAAACTGCCACTTCCATTCAGCCTTGGCGGATTTGTACTTGCGGCTTAGCGCCGGTGGAATGTACACCTTACCAAAGCCGTTGGCCCTGTCCCGGTCAAAAACGTGACGAACCTCGAACAGGTGATTTCTAATAGGTTGGTGAAGCTGAGGCGCTAACGTAACGATTCTGTCTTTTTTTCTTTTCCGTTATGAATATGAAGACAGTTATATTCGTAGTCGATGTCTTCAACTCTTAGTTGCAAACATTCCATCAACCTCATTCCTGAACCGTATAGTAACGATCCAATCAGACGATTGGTGCCATTGAGTATAAGGAGCAACTGCTTAACTTCGTCTCTTGAAAGTACAGAGGGTAATTTCTGAGGACGCCGGGCTCTTGCCGCAGCCGTAATATCTCCCAAAGGCCTGTTCAAAACGTAGCGATACAAATAAGCCAGGGCATTCAATGCCTGATTTTGAGTACTGGCTGAAACCCGCCGTTTCACTGCCAGGTGAGTTAAGAAAGCAACGACATGCTCGTCATGCAGTTCAATGGGATGGCGGAGCTTATGGAAACGGATGTATCGCTTTGTCCAGCCGACATAGGCCTGCTCTGTCCGATAGCTGTAGTGCCGTAACCGCAGCGTTTCTTGAAGTTGTTCTATGAGTTTCATAGGGCTATTAGTCAGGATCCATGTCGCAGAAATAAGTGACTAAGACTTGAGGGTTTGTAAGTCTTCGCCCCAACTGCTGCCAGAGAAATGTGATAGTTCGTTACTTTTTCCTGATCGGAAGGTAATCGCAGGAAAAGTCTCAGAAATTAGGCGTGTTTCGCAAGAAACGGATAACGAATTCGGGGTACTATGTGGAAACGCTCGGGAATTGAGTTAGTCTTGAAAGATAGTTGAATAGTTCGAGTGCTCAGGAGGCCGGTGCTTCTATGGAGTTACAAATACACAGAAAAACTATGTGGAGAAAATTCCGCATACTATGTTGTTAGGTGTCTGTTTTGGCTTCTCCTCGAGGGGGATCACCGGCCTGGCGTTTTTGTTTTTGAATCTGCTGTTTTGGTTCTTTAAGTTGGTCTTGAGGCTGCGTGTAATGACTAAGTGCCTCGAAGATAGTGCCCCATAGCTGGGTATTAGGTCGATGATTGCGAGTGTAGCGCACTATGATATACATCAGATAGCTGAGGACGATGAGTCCTAGAAAGATCAATACTTGCAGGAGTGCATCTGACAATGGTGATTTGGTCCAAATGAATTGATCTTTTAGGATATGGAGGCTTCGATGGAGATTTCAAGGTTGTCGTCCATAATGACCACACCTAACATGCAGTTGAAGTCTCTCCCTTCGGTCGTTCGGACGTGGCAACCAGTCACTGATATTGCTATCGCAATCTCAGCGCCAGAACGTCCACGCCGCTTAACTGGGTGTTAGGCAGATGAAGGCGTATCTTCAGATCGATCTTGATATTGTCAATATCGAAGGATTCATGGAATACGTCGAACGAATTCCAGAACTGATCCAGAAACATGGTGGGCGTTATCTTGTCCAAGGTGTTGAACCAGTTGCAGCGCAGGGCGAAAAGGAAATTCCTCAACGAAGTGTTCTGCTGGAGTTTCCATCGAAGCAAGATGCAGAATCCTTTCTAAAGGAACGCGCTACCACAGACCTCCATGAAATTTGGGAGCGAACCACTAAGAGCCGAATACTTCTGCTAGAAGGGTGTATGGAATGAAGCTAAGAATGATCTGCCTAACATGCAGTTGAAGCCGGTCGCTATCGCTCCCTCGGACGTGCCACTCCACACACCATTTGGAAATGGATACGCCATTTTTTTCCAAACGGTGCGTTCCGTGACACGCCGCTTAACTGGGTGTTATACGTCCTCGTACTTCTAGTTGGTTTCCTTTAGGCCGCTGAAAGAATCAGATTATCCGCTCCTGTTCGACTGGCTCCAAAGGCCCCACGTCAAGGAATGGTGGGACGATGGAGATGATACTCTGGCGAAAGTGTCTCGACACTACTCCAGTGATCCTGATACTACTTTTCGCTACATAGTCCAATCTGACGATTCTAGCCCCATTGGTTATATTCAGTATTACTTAGAACCGGACGAGGTCGTCGGCGTCGATCTCCTTATTGGTGAACCTGCTCTTCTGAATCAAGGAATAGGAACCGAGGTCATTACTACCTTCGTTGAGATGGTCTACTCATGGCGTGATCCAAAGAAGATTGTCATTGATCCCGAACCTGAGAATATTCGAGCAATACGTTGCTATGAAAAGGCCGGATTCGTCTTCGACAAAATTGGTCTTGGCGAAGACGGAAAACAGGCATACTTTATGTTGATGGATAGAGACGTATAACATGCGGTTGAAGCCGTGGCTTCGCCACTCGGACGTAGCAAGCCGTCACGCATATTGCATTCGCAATCTGCGCGCCAACTCACTACGCCGCTTAACTGGGTGTTATGTGTCATTGTGCCTATGATAGAAATCCGTGCTGAGATGCAAGCTGACTTTAAGGATATCCATGAGATTACCGAATCGGCATTCAAAGATAGACCCTATGCGGACGGTGACGAGCACGAGCTGATTGAGAAGCTTCGCTCGGTTCAAGCATTAACACTTTCTCTGGTTGCAGTAGATAGTGGTCAATTGGTGGGTCAAATTACATTCTCTCCAGCTACTCTCAGTAGCGGCTCTCAACCATGGTTTGCACTTGGGCCAGTCTCAGTACTACCTTCACGACAGGGAGAAGGCGTCGGCTCGAAGCTGATTAACGAGGGGCTTCGCCAAATCCAAGAGCTTGGGGCACTAGGTTGCATCCTCACTGGAGACCCCGACTATTATTCTAGATTCGGTTTTGATTTCTCTCCGCAAAATGTACCCGAGAATGAACCAGTGGAATACTTTATGCTCAAAGTACTTAAGGGACAGAGCCCTGATGGAAAGTTTTCCTTCCACGGTGCTTTCTATGGAGAGGACGCATAACATGCAGTTGAAGTCAGTCGTCGCTACACTCCTCCTTCGGATGCGGCTAAAGCCACGCCACTTAACTAGTTGTTACGCGCCTTCAAAGGATAAACCGCAATGCCATCGCCAGAAGAAACGGATCAGGAGCAGCTACCGGATCATGCAGGGGTCGCATTCCACCCGCCAGTTATGCTATTGGCGTTCATCTTACTAGGGTTCGGTGTTCGAGCCTTGGTTCCGTTTAACATAATTCCTGATCTAGTAGCACAAGTTATCGGCCCGATTGTAGTCGGCTTGGCGTTTGTGTTCTTCTTCTGGGCGTTGTCCACAATGCATCGTAGCGGCAGCTCAGTGCCAACCGGCGACCCGACAAGTGTTATCGTCACCGGGGGCCCTTACCGCTACTCGCGGAATCCGATCTACGTATCAATGATTGTCCTTCTTTTCGGTATTGGCATGTGGGCGAATAGTCTGTGGTTCCTATGCTTAGCTGTTCTTTCTGTTTTCCTACTTCAGTGGGGTGTAATATCCCGCGAGGAAGCCTATTTAAAGCGCAAGTTTGGTAGCAACTACACCTCATATAAGTCGCAGGTCCGGAGGTGGTTGTAGCGGTGTTGCTTAAGTCAGGTCGGAAACAACTCGGATGCTAATGATGGAGGGAATCGCCTAACATGAAGCTTAAGTCACTCCTTTCAGTCGTTCGGACCACCTTCGGTGGCCGCTTAACTTGGTGTTATGCAGCAGAGCGTTGACATACCGTATATGGTATATATACTATTTATGGTATGTGGGAAGTATACGAACATCGTAGGGTCGACAAACAACTAGGTAAATTGCCTGTAGATGTTTTGAAACGCTATGAGAAGTGGAAAGATATTGTTGAGTTAACGGGCCCCTCGGGCCTAAGGCTAATTAGAGGTTTTCGAGACGAAGCACTACGAGGAGATTGGAAAGGTCATAGATCATCCAGGCTTAATCAGCAGTATCGTGTGATCTATTGTACTAAAGGGGATCAACTACTCGTTGAAGTAGTCGAGGTCAATCCTCACGACTATCGGAGGAAAAGTTAGGATGAAGAACTACGTAAAAGCCAAGAGGCAAGTTGAAGTCTCACCTGGAGAATCTGTGCGTATTCTAAGAGAGCTGCAGGAACTCAGCCAGAATGATCTTTCAGAATTAACGTCGATACCTCAATCCACAATTTCCGCAATTGAACGTGATCGTATTAACTTAGGTGTAGAGCGAGCTAAGGTCCTTGCGCGAGCACTCCGTTGTCATCCTGCAGTATTGGTCTTTCCTGGCTGGGATATCGCTGCGGAAGTAGCTGCATAACATGCAGTTGAAGCCACCCATTTCATGGGCTCGGACGAAGCACCTGCGGTCAAATTGTGAATCACAATTCGATACTCGGCGTCTTCGCCGCTTAACTGGGTGTTATGCGTCAGACGCGGCATGAACGAAATACACTTTCCAGAGAAGGCATGTTTTAAAAATCACTTCGATGAGAGAGAGTTGCATTTATCGCGAGCTGATTGCATAGAGATAGATCCGACTGTTCGAGAGCGTGTTACCTCGATATGCAATCAAACGGCTGTATACCAGAATTTATTTCAAGAACGTCTTAAGAGTGCTCGTTACACGCTATCAGATGCAGATGAGTTTTTGGCGTGGGCTAGTGCCGGATGGAAGCTGGGCACGCATTTCGTCCTCTTTATCATCGATGATCAATTAGGGATTGTTGGGGCAATCGACATTAAGTCGGCTGAACTAGACAATGCAGAAATTGGATACTGGGCGGACTCCGATTATCCCGGTAATGTTACAAACGCGGTTTTAGCTATGGTTGATTCTGCGATTGAAACAGGTTTGGGTATAAGAAGAATTAACCACATTTCTGCTTCATCAGCCATGCACATAATCCCCTTAAAACCGAGTTTGGCTCCAGTTCTCGATGGGATTTGGTAGCTTTTAACGAAATATCGGACTGGAGGCAAGTCCTACTGTATTGGCAGAATACAAAGACCTGGAAGCGTTGATGGCGGCTAGCGCGAACAAGTGGGTGAACAAAGAGGATCATCTATCCTGTCAATCGATCCTAGACGGTGCCGGTAACCCAAAAATCACCGGAGCAGCGTGTGGTAAGCATCACAAAAAGATCCAGACAAGACAAATGGGCAAGTGTGATCCAGGAAGACTAAATCTCTCGTGCAGGACCAGGAATGGCGACTGGAATGAAACCAAAGCAAGTTGCAAGACCCTGCTGGAGAACCCTGCTTGGCTTTCTAATGATGATGGAAAGATCGTCGAAGACAAAAGCTAGCTCTAGCAAGTAGTCCTATATCAGTGTTACTACTTGATTCATAATTGTGGAAACCGGGGGTCAGGACCCCTGGTTTGCGCACCCGCTGGTCAAGAATCTGGTGATAACCGAATTCAACTTCGTGGTTGATCGACTACTACTACTATTGGCAATTCGGCACTACCGAGGGTGGAAGATGAATCAGCTGACGTTGCAGTTGATGAAGCTACACCTGTGGTCGAAGTCTCAACAAACCCTGTTGACGAAATAAATTAGGTACACTGTCCCCCGATTACACTAACCTGGCAGAGGCGGGGATACGATTGACCCCAAAAAGTAACTCAGGTCACCTGACCACCAGGCAACTTCTTGGTTATGCGACGATAGAAGGTCCGCTCGCTATGGCAGCCATACCTATGGCGCTGTTCATCGCGCCCTTCTACATGGGTGATATGGGACTGTCGGTTGCAGCTGTCGGCACGATTCTGATGCTGACGCGGCTGAGTGATGTTGTCACTGATCCGATCATCGGTCAGTTGAGTGACCGGACGCGCTCGCCCATTGGCCGACGCAAACCATGGATATTCCTGGGTGTGCCACTTTTGCTGGTGTCGGTCTGGATGCTATTCGTGCCACGCGGAGAAGTCACAAACACTTATTTTGCGTTGTGGCTTGTGCTTCTCTGGCTCGGCTGGACGTTTATTGCGATCCCTTTTTATTCCTGGGGCGCTGAGATGTCACCGCGTTATCACGAGAGAACGCGCATCGCGAGTTTTCGCACTGCTGCCGGATTGACGGGAACACTGATCGCAATTCTTGTGCCTCTGATTACCGATTGGGGATTTAATTACGGACACGAAGTGTCGGAGTCGCTGCGTGTAGTCGCAATTTGCGCAACTGTTGCGATGGTTATCGCTCTACCTTTGTTGTGGCAGGTGCCTGAAGGTGTGCCGATTGAAACCAAACGCATCCCGATTATGGAGGGACTGCGAGTCATGTGGCGTAACGGTCCGTTCAAGCGACTGATGTTCGGCTTTACGCTGGCGGCACTGGGCCCTGCGGTAGGAGGACCCCTTTACATCCTGTTTGTCGTCCACGTGCTGGAGGCGAATGTAAACAGCAATATGGTGTTGCTCGTGTTCTACGTTGCAAATTTTATGGGCGTGGTGCTCTGGAATTATGTTGCCCAGCATGTAGGTAAACGCAAGGCATGGTTGATGGGCATGGCAACCGCCATCATCGCCCAGCCAGGATACTGGTTCCTCGGGCCCGGTGATCTTTATTGGATGATGATCGTCTTTTTCCTGCTCGGTCTCGGCATTGGCAGTTTTTCAGCCATACCAGCGGCTATGAAGGCAGACGTTGTCGACCTCGATCGATTACGGAGCGGCGAAGACAGGACCGGCCTTTTCTTTTCAGTATGGTCGCTGGCGAATAAAATGGTTGTTGCATTTGCGGCAGGCTTTGCCCTGAATTTGCTGGCATTCTTTGATTTCGAAGCTAAGTTTGGTGCCAATGGCCCGGATCAGATCATGGCGCTTCGCGTGGTATTCGTGTTTCTGCCAATTGTTTTCTATGTATCCGCCTTCGCGATGATGTGGAATTACCCGATATCGGAGGAGCGTCACAAGCGTTTGATCGGCATGCTGGAGAGGAAGAGAGCCCGGCGAGCGATGTCGGAGCAAGCGGCTGCTCTTTGAACTTCTGGTGGTGATGTGGTTTATTCTAACTATACACATTATCGGGTCTGCCACGAGACCCCACATTTATTTATCCCAGGGAGATTAGAAGTATGAGAGTCATCGTTGCCGGCGTTCTGGAATTTCCACCTGACACAATGCACGAATCGCTGCTCGCTGCGCGCGCGCATATCGAAGGTGCTTATACCGAACAAGGTTGTGTGCACTATGCGTGGACAGAAGATCCACTTAACCCTGGACGTGTTTATGTGTTCGAAGAGTGGGACACTATCGAAGATCTTGATGTCCATTTGAATGACCACTGGTACTCAGATATGGGTGCTCACCTGGGTGCTTCCGGTCTGATCAAAGCTGAAGTCCACAAGTTCCGCGTCGATCGCAAAGAGCTGGTCTATGACGAAACCGGTGTTGCTCGAGCGCATTTCTCAGACGAATAGCAACGTGCTTGGGTAGATTGATAAGGAACGGGGTCAGAGTAAAGGGTCAGAGTAAAATCACATAACATTGGCACAAGCGGCCAGGTCAGCATTTTTCATAAAACAGGTTTGGCGATTGTTACTACTTTGGATGACATGAACCGGCATTCTGGCTGGACAATTTCGTGGATGACAAGGCATTTGTGCATTTTGGGTTAGCGAGTACCGCAAGCATCACATCTCAGCAAGTGCTTCACGATATGCGATCCGACTGAGACCTCGTAGGTTTACCCTGTCCCTTTACTCTGACCCC
>DTZW01000123.1:0-279 GCA_012961165.1 Gammaproteobacteria bacterium
GAGGCGGTCGAGATGACGGTTTGAGGCGGTCGGGATGACGAATTGAGGCGGTCGAGATGACGATTTGAGGCGGTCGAGATGACGGGAACGGCGCTGCGATCACAAGAATGGCGTCCAGACGCCGGACTAATCCTTTGTCATCGGGATGTATTTTTCGCCAAACTCGCTTAACCGATCCAGGCCACCGGGGCCGGCAAAGAAGAAGGCTGGCAGCATAATTCTGCCAACACCTAGCGCTCTTAGTTCCTCGATACCCTTTTCAGGGTCAGCCATCTGTGC
>DTZW01000123.1:441-32314 GCA_012961165.1 Gammaproteobacteria bacterium
CGAATAGCGACATCTGTGTCACCCCCCACCAATATCGGAATGTTACCGTTAACCGGCCTGGGGCTGGAAGTCACTTTAGGGAAGTCGACAAACTCGCCATGGTATTCAGCGTGAGGGCCGGCCCAGAGTGCTCGCATCGCCTCTATGTACTCATCATTTCTTGCGCCGCGTCGTTCCCAGGGAACGCCCAGCGCATCAAACTCTTCTTTCATCCAGCCGACACCCAGCCCAAGTTCTACCTTTCCACCTGAAAGTTGATCGAGTGTGGCGAGTTCCTTGGCCAGTATCAGTGGGTTCCTTTGGGGGACGATCAGAATGCAGGTGCCAAGCCGAAGGCTCGGTGCGACAGCAGCCGCGTAAGCCAACCAGATGAGTGGATCTGGCAGCGGAGTATCCGGTTCCATCGGTACCTTGCCATCTTTAGTGTAAGGATACCGTGACTCAATATCGTCGGGCCGGATGACATGTTCACCACCCCAGACAGATTCAAACCCGGCCTGCTCGGCTCTTTTACAAATCTCTGCCGTGGAAGGCCCATCAATACTGACGCTACTTGCGAATGCTAATCCAACTCTCATTTACTTACCCTGTTAAATTAAAAAATATATCTGTTTCGACCAACGATTATCGCATTACAGGCACAACCTGGTCATCGACTCGATTTGAGTTTTGACTTACCTGTCTTATACAACCCGTCCCGCCAGATTATCTGTATAACCGTCAGTATCGTAGGCGAGCTCACCATTAACAAACACACTATGGTAACCACTTGCGCGGCGAACGTAACGACGGGCTTCACCAGGGAAGTCATCAACAAACTGTTCATCGCCGACGGTCACGGTATCAGGATCGAAGATCACAATATCCGCTGCCTTGCCAACCGCCAGTGTACCGCGGTCAGAGAGGCCCCAGTCTGCCGCCACTTCACCCGTCATTCTATGTACGGCTCGCTCCAGCGTCATATGCCCGGTTTCACGTACGTAGTGCTCAAGCAGATGCGTTGTGTCACCTGTTCCACAGAACTGGGTAATGTGCGCGCCCGCATCAGAGGCACCAAAATGACAGAGTGGGTGGTTAATCAGTTCGGCAACAGCCGCTTTGTCCGCATTAATAACATTCTTTAACTGAAATTCTGTTTCGAGTTTGTCTGCGATAGCAATGTCCAGGATAACGTCGCCAATTTCTTTTCCTTCGCTTTCAGCTATCTCGGCAAGGTATTTGCCTTTGTATGCTTCGTTGGCCTTTGAATGAACATCGCCGACAGTCAGGAACGGCAATGCACCACTCATACCCGCAGCGTTTTTCATTTCGCTAACCAGTGGTTCCCGTGCAGCGGGATCACTGAACTTCGCCAGTCGCTCGCTGGCAGGCAGGTCCATAATCGCTTTCCACTGCGGTAACGAAAAAAGCAGCATGCTGGTTTCAGACAGGCGCATGTTCAGGTCAAAACAGCGTGGCATTACCTGGCCATACACTTTTGCACCTCGCGCCTTCTGTTCCTCCAGGGCCGCTATAATTTCTTCAGCGTGCGGCGAAGTCGGCGAACTAAGCACAGGTTGCAGGCTGCATGGAATACCTGCCGCAAGGCTGATGTCACCCAACTCCCGAATATTGTCCAGCTCGCGATTGAGGTCCGGGAAAAACGGCACAATCTGCCAGATACCACGGCCACTCTTGGCCATCGCCTTGGCCAGTGCGACTTTTTCATGGATATCCGCATACTGGCTCGGGACAGGCTTTCCATTTTCATCCATATCGACATAGGAACTGGAAATGCCGAGCGCTCCTGCCGCCATAGACTCTTCCACGAGCGCGCACATCGCTTCAATTTCTTCGGGCGTCGCCGCACGTTCCTGACTGGCTGCGCCCATCACGAACAGGCGAATCGCCGAATGTCCGATTAACGCACCAACGTTAATACCAAGCTTGGGGCGAATGTGATCCAGATATTCAGGGAAACTGTTCCAGGTAAACGGTACGGCTTCATCGAAGGTACGTTGTTTAATATCTTCAATGACACCGAACATGCTGACGATTTTATCGGCGGCTGCGCGGTCCCTGATCGGTGCCAGGCTTAAAGAACAGTTGCCCGTTACGACCGTTGTAATGCCATGCTCGATGGAGGGCGTTGCATGAGAGTCCCAGCAGAGCTGCGGGTCAAAATGCGTGTGAATATCGATGAACCCCGGCGCAACGGCCAGGTTTGAAGCGTCGATTTCCTCACGACCGGTTCCTGCTACTACCCCGACCTGAGCGATCTTTCCATCAAGTATGGCAATATCGCCCGTTACTGACTCGCTACCAGTACCATCCACCAAGGATCCATTCCTGATTACTATATCAAAATCCGACATCTTCATCGCCACTGTTAAGGTATGTGCACAGCATAATGGAGTTGGGAAGATACTGCTGCTAGCTTATACGTCATTATTGCAGCGGTTAATGGACCTGGACCAGCGAAACCTTGGGTTTTGGACTAAAATGATACTCGGCTCCAAGTAAACTACCGCCGCTGTTCAGGAACAAATCGAGCATGATGCTGACCATCGTCTTTAAATACACGCACCTCTCACAGGAAACCATGAAATGAGATTCAGTTTTTGGCCACAACCCAACCAGTCCTTTGATGTCATGAAGCAGTTAGGCAATCACGTCGAGCAATCCGGATGGGATGGTATCTGGCTGGCTGACCATTTTATGCCCAACGCAGAGGATACCAGCGCACCGCTACCAGAGTCATGGACGACCCTTGCCGCGCTGGCCGCCAGCATCCCTCGTATTCGGCTTGGTACACTGGTTACCGGTAACACCTACAGGCACCCCGCAGTACTGGCAAAGATGGCGGCAACCGTTGATCACATCAGCGATGGCCGGCTGGTGCTTGGTCTGGGGTCTGGCTGGCAGGAGAATGAGCACGAAAAATACGGAATTGAATTTGACACCGTTGCCGGGCGGCTTCAAAGACTTGAAGAAGCCTGCCAGGTCATAAAGTCACTGTTCAATGAAGAATCTGCAAACTTTAAGGGAAAATACTACACACTTAACGACGCGCCGCTCGTCCCAAAACCAAAACAGGACACGTTACCGCTGCTGATTGGTGGTGGTGGGGAAAAAGTCACCCTGAGGATTACTGCTCAGTACGCAGACGAATGGAATGTCTGGGGTAATGTGGAGTTGCTAACGCAGAAAATGGCTGTTTTGGACCAGCACTGCGAGACGCTTGGGCGCGATCCCTCAGAGATTCAAAGATCTGCCGTGGCGCTGTTATTTGTGACAGAGGACGCAGCCTTCGCCAGGAAAATGCGTGACAGCACAGACAAGCCACCCAAAATTGCAGGCACGGTTTCAGAACTTCGGGATGTTATTGCGGGCTACGCTGAAGCCGGAGTTAATGAATTGATTGTCCCCGATTTCACGCTGGGTCCGGACTGTAACCAGAAGAAGCTTGATACCCTGGACCTGTTTATTGAAGATATTGCTTCAGTCGTCAAGTAACCGAAGTAAAATTACTTACAGGGCGCATATGCAGCGCTCGCATGAAAAAGCCCCACTACTCATTTCACTTTCCTTAGTTCTTATTCGTATTTACGAAGAGGAGTCTGGAGGAAGAGTTTTGAACAAGTATTCATTAGGCGCCAAAAAGCATTCATCCCGCGCCAAGTGCTAGTCATAAAAAAACCCGCCGGAGCAAGGTTTAGTGGTCGAAAAGACTTGCGATACCCAGGTTGCTATCAGGCTCGACCGGGCAGGTAGATAGTCCCAGGCCGGGTTTCATGGGCTTACGGTTAAATTGCCTACGCAACCAGTTGCTTTCAAACCAGCTACCGTTCTGGTTGATATATCATGCCATTTACTTCCCGCATATACCTGTAAAACACGTTCGTTGGTATTCCATATCACATCCCCAAATATATAATTTTTCATGGAACTCTTCTTTCCATACCCATTAACTTGTTTAGCTCTATTTCTAAAAAGGACCATATCTCTTGCCTCCTATAATTGAGGGGTAAGCTTGCCGTAGCATCGATGGAAAACTGGTTATTACGCGCCAAAGGCTAGTCATAAAAAAACCCCGCCGGAGCCAGGTTTAGTGGTCGAAAAGACTTGCGATACCCAGGTTGCTATCAGGCTCGACCGGGCGGTTAGTGTGCCGCTGCAGTTCGTTCAAGCTGCGATAGCAGGTACGGGTAAGCATCCTGCGGAACACCCGACAGGTGCTCTACTAACAATTCCCCGAAATCCGGGACTTCAATATCCATATGAACTACTTCCTTTCATATGGGAAAACTCCCCCATAGTAATGAGGTTCTTAACCGCTGATTTTACTCAGCCGTCATTTAGGCAAAAAACCCAACAAAAAAAACAACTCTTCCAGACCACCTGCCGGTTTTGGAACGGGCTGTTTCGCAATCGAGTTTTTTCAATATTTCGGCTGATTGTAACTACCAGTGGCTGCCATCAATACGAACTGCAGGCATCGATACCCCAAACTCCCTAAATATCTCCGATGGCTACAGCACTTTAAACACAATTGCTTGGCCTCTCACCTGAAATTCATCTGATAGGGTGACTCGAGCAGGTATGATACTTGACAACCTACGCGGCAACGCCCCTAATTCTTAACATCCACAGATATTGATGAGTTTCTGATGGGGTTTTCAACGAAACGCTGAAGGTTCGATACCACGACATTGAGCGGAGTGTTTATGAAATATTTGGCTTTATCGACGTTGTTATTTATCTCGTCGGCAAGTGCTCAAAATCAATGGCTCAATGCGTCTCAGATGTCAGACAAGGCAATGGAGACAGGTGATGTTCTCTACATGGTTGGAGCATTACAAAGGTGTGTAGCACTCCAGTCTTTGGTCGGCGCACTTATGGAAAAAAGAGCTGGTGAGCAAGAAGCGGGTCAGACCTACGGTATGATGGCGCACCGTAATTTTGCTAACGCTTACCAAATCAACAGTATGAAAGAGAAATCTCGAGGAGCAGGAGTATCTACTGTTGAAAGCTTTGTTGAAGCCACAATAGATGTCATGGAGGAAGCATCAAATCAGTACAGTACCCTCATTACCGAAAATCAAGCTCGAGATGGTGATTTGATTGGACAAGTAATCGAGGTTGATTTGAAGACGTGTACAGCTCTTTACGAGGGGATGTTGAAATAAATTGTCAACTTTCTTGCACCACTTACCCAATGCTCTTGTCTTGATTAGATAGTGACCAACGAACAAAACGATCACTCGGATCTCAAACGAAATAAACTAAATTCAACAGATATATTAGAGTTTAAGAGTTTAAATTCCCCAGGTCCTTTCAAAAAAATATAATAATGAGGTTCTTAACCGCTGATTTACTCAGCCGACATTTAGGTAAAAAAACCAACGGCAAAGTAATCAGCCGCAGGGCGAATGGTTAACCCGGTGTACTTCTATCCGGGTCACTGATTTCCCCGTCGTGTTCTGCCTTAAAGAATAGTAGTCGCCGCGGTAAAGCACCGGGGAGTTTTGACGCTATACTTGAACCACACACCTACCGATATAGCAGCCATGCAAGTCATTCCGATGTCAGCACCACTGGGCGCCAATATACTCGGCGTCGACGTCACCCGGTTAGGTGACAACCAATGGCAAGAAATTAATCGCCTGTTCCTGCAGCACCGTGTACTTGCATTTCCTGGCCAGACACTTACCCCGGAACAGCACATGGCGTTCGGTGCGCGCTGGGGTCAACTGGTTAGGCACCCCTACGCGGGCATGAAGGACTATCCGGGCCTGATTGAACTTAAAAATACAGGGAAGAAGCGGGATGTAAACCAGCACTGGCATTCCGATATGACCTTCAACCCGGCCCCACCGAAACTCACCATGCTCTACGCGTTGGAAGCACCAGAGATCGGTGGAGACACAGCGTTCTCCAACCAGGTCATTGCCTGCAAAGAGCTATCCGAAGGGCTGAAAAGAACTCTGGCTGATATGACGGCAGAACATACGGCTGCCGGCCTAGCTGCCCTCTATAATGCAGACGCATCTGAATCCCCACGCGCGACCCATCCAGTTATTCGAACCCACGATGAAACCGGTGAAAAAGCGCTGTTTGTCTGCCGCGCCTTCACGCAAAAATTTACCGGATGGAGTCGACGCGAAAGCCAGGGATTACTTGAAACACTGTTCAACCACGGTACAAGACCAGAGTATCAGGCTCGTCACCGCTGGCAGGTGGGTGATCTAATCATGTGGGATAACCGTGCTGTACTGCACTATGCGGTGCACGATCACGGTGATGACCCGCGGCTTATTCACAGGCTACAGATCGAAGGTCACGTACCGGAATAACGATGGTCAACATCGCTGTTTGCCTAAATGAAGTTCACCCTGTCATAAATCGCAGCGATATGTTCAAACCTCGCGGTTACAGCGAAAGCAGTTTTCTCCTCACGCCAACTCGCCCGAAAAGGCCCAGATATCCCAGGCCCACCAGGCAAACTGTTACTTCTTGGTTTGTCAGGTCTTCGCTCATTGAACGATACCTCTCGAACCTTCCCTCGTTCTCTGGGCTGGTATATCTTCCGTTGTACTTTACCCTTTAGGTTCTTGCCCCTCAATATAGTCGTCGATCAGCTCATGGTAGCGGCGAATGCGCTTCTCCTGGTTCGATAGATAGACACCTTTAAATCCCCGTGATCTGAATCCCCTTTGCTGGGTTACAAATACCCGCACATCATCTTCGATCCCGGGACCGATTGACACATCTCCACCATATTCCAGCATCGTGAGCTCTGCACCAGCACCGGTGTTTGCTCCTCTCCTTGCATTTACATTCTGTATTGACGCCGGACTTGCGTACCACCAGTTATCAAACAGGCACTGCTCCGGGTCACTTCTGTGAGGGCGGGCACGCAGAAAATGAAAGCCATCGGACCAGACTGATACAGCGAAATTGGGAAACAGTGTGTAGTGAAAAGCATCCGTAAACTGCTCGTCAGGGATCTTATCGTAGTGCGTGAATCCACGTTCGGGACCAAGACGGCGTTTCGCCTGCTGTAATGCTTCACGTGTTGCCTCAGGGCGACCCTTAAAATCTGACGGTTCTATCTCCCAATAGCGCAACTCGCTCGCAAGCGGATCGACAATGCAGCCGTCCTCATCTGTCTGACCAACACCGAAACCACCCTTCATCACCATTCGGTTATGACCTTCATCTGAAAGGTCGAATCGAGTTTCCTTGAAATAGGTATCAATATTGCCACGGATTGCTTTTCTGTCGGTATCGGGAGTCGCCCCCTGATGAACTGTCGGCACGTGGTATGACTCATTAAAATTATCCAGTACCACTTTCCAGTTGCAGGGCAGCCACATGGAATTTGCCATTGTTCGATGCCACGTATCAATGTTTCGCGCTTCCCAGTCGTCCCAAATCGGTCCGAGGAATTTTTGCAGGCTAATGCAGTCCGGGTCCATGTTGATCCAGATAAAGCCTGCAAACGTCTCGCAGCGCACTTCTTCCAAGTTGACTTTATTGCAGGGGTTACCTTCAGGGAAGTCTTCTTTGTCAGGTGCAAAGTTAAGCGTGCCGTCGGGCAGGAAAGCCCAACTGTGATATTTACAGACGAAACGCCTCAGAACGGTGCCTTTGGGTTCTGAGACCAAAGGATTTCCTCGATGCTGGCATACGTTATAGAACGCCTTAACGCTCCCTTCTTTCTGCCTGACCATTAGAATTTCTTCGGGTCCGACTTCTTCCATTTGCCAGTCGCCTGGTTCCGGTAGTTCAGATTCTCGACCAAGAAGCAGCCATACCTTGGTCCACATGCCATCCCATTCCTGTTTAAAGAACTCTTCTGAGGTGTAACGGGATCCCGGGATCGTATGCCCTCTTGTTTCCTGCTCGGGCCAACTTTCGACTTGTCTTAATTCCGACATTGCTCCTCCTTTGGTTTTAGGCTGTTCCTGGATCGAGTATAACTGCTAGAGTAAAGGGGCCGCCAGTGCATCTGCCTGCATGGACTGCGTACCCACAGAGACCGCGATATCATTGGGTATCAACAGGGTCAAGCTGTAATGTGCAATCTTCCAGTTGCCATTTTCCTTGACAACAACACCAGTACCACGGCACTTGCCAAGCCTGGCATTCGTCAGGATCTCGTCAAACCAAACAACCTCAAGGCCTGATACAGACTCAATATTTCGGCTCAAAACAAGATAGCGCCAACCTCTGCCTGCAGAAAAAGCCGGGCGGGCGTAATGTTTGAACTTTTCAACGGACCAGCGCTCTGCCGCGTCAGTGCCAAGAAAGTAACCGTTAGACGAGAAACGGGAAAAGTAATCCTCAAAGTTGGAATTTGCGGCGGCCGAATGAAATCCATCCAGCAATTCATCAATCGTCTGGTTGGCGGCTTTCAATTCAGTACCAAAAAACAGTAGAGCGATTAACAGGATAGATAGTCTTTTCATTTTTCCTCGATACCTCAGGTCAACTGATCGGGTTAGCGGTTGCTTTAGCAAGTCGCCGAGCGTCCCGCCGTGCAATAGTGGCTCTCATGCGCGTGTGTCGCTCGGCTGTAATAGGATAATTCCACACGATTGCAGCTGCGGTAAAAAACAAAATTGCCGGGGGAATAGTAAAAAGGACCCTGAGCCCAAGCATGTGTTCCTCGCTATTGGCGGCACCAAGCTGCGGATCAAACCCGATTATTCCGAGAACATTCAACGCAATCCAGCCACCCACTGCGGCCGACATTTTGGCTGTGAACGACCAGGTTGCAAAGAAAGACGCGCTGCGATTATCCCCACTCAACATGGTATCCAGGTCTATAACATCAGCTTTCATCGAATTGGGCAGCGCAGCGAAGGCACCTCCTGCGAACCCGGAGACTATTGATATTGGAATCATCCACCAGAAGTCACCCCAGCCATGAAAGATATAAAGCGGGTGCGCACACCCAATCAGAATAAAACTCGCAGCATAAGCTCGGTGCTTTCCAATCTGGTTGGACAACCAGACCCAAAATGGGATGCCTATTAGATTAAAGGTATAAAAAAAGGCGAGCATCACCACAGTCATTTTTGGCGCGCCAAGCACATAACCCACAAAAAAGGCGTAAAGCGGGGTGGTGATATTGAATGCCGTCGAGCCGATCATCAGGGCAGTAATCAGTCTCTTAAATGGACCATTACGCCACATCAGCCGGAAGCCTTTGGCAATAGGTGTTGTTGAACTAACGTAGTTGCGGGTTTCAGGCACTTGCGTAACCGTGACCAGCACGCATAACGGCAGCAGGATGACCATCATGACACCAAGGATGGTCATCACCGCTTCGTCCCCGCCATAATTAAACAGCACAAGAAACAGAATCGGGACACCCTGCGCGGCTATGTTACCCACTATGCCTATCGCGGACCTCCAGCCGGTTATCCGCGATCTTTCACTGTAATCATCTGACAGCTCCGCCGCCCACGAGTAGTATGGAATCAAGATCATCGTTAGCGCTAAATACAGTCCCATGATGCACGCAAACAAATAACCCGCACCCACCTTACCCGTCGGTAAAAAAAGAAAATAAAAGCTCAAGGTAAGGATTGGCATCCCCACAACAATCCACGGTCTTCGTCTTCCCCATCGAGACCGGGTTCGATCACTCCAATAACCGACTAGTGGGTCTGTAAAAACATCCATGACTCGGGCAAGCAACAACATATTTCCCAGCAGGATCAGGCTAATGCCCATTTCAGATGTGTAATAGTTGGGAACGAAAATAAGAACCGGCGTTAACGCAAAATGCAGTGGCATATCCGTGACGCCGTAACAGAACAGCTTGAAGCGGGATAAGCGTTGCATTGGCTCTGCCATTTCATCACATTACACTATTTCGGACGATTGGATCACCAAGCATCAACAACGAGAATACACTTGCGAGTACCTGCTGCTTGCGACATATTCAGTGCTCTCGTGCCGGTTTCTTCCCGACCTTGTTGCGCACGATCCTCATCTGGAAAAGCAGTGTTTAGACCGAACGGACTCAACCTTTATCTTTTAGCCAACAGCACCTGGTTTCTCGCCTTTGGTATCCAGATGGTGGTCTTTGCCTGGCTGATTACGATTCAACTCAATGAATCACCAACCCGGGTTGGCGTCGCCCAAATGGCCCTGCTTCTGCCTTCCCTTATTTTTATCCTGGTCGGTGGCAGCCTTGCTGATCGGTATGGTGGCCGATTAATTGCCATCATAGGCCAATCTGCGGCGGCACTCGGGCCAATAGGATTAACACTGATTATCGTTTCAGGTCATCTAAGTTTCCAGACAGTTATCCTGTTTGCACTATGGATGGGAACTGCGCAGGCACTGGTAACACCGGCCCGGGACGGACTCCTGGCCAAACTTGCGGAAGGTAAGGTGCAGAAACTGGTGATCAAGGTCAGCATGATTCAGTTTGGTATCCAAATACTGGGTTTCATGATCGCAGCCAAGGCTGATCAACTTGGTGCTACCACAGTGCTCTGCACCCAAAGCGCCATCCTGACGCTGGGCGTTATCGCGTTTGCCGCCCTACAGGTAGACGAGTCGACCAGCCATTCGGACGCCGGGTTCACCCGACATATAGTCGACTCAATCATTGAGGGATTCACCACTGTCAGGTCGACCCCCGCCCTGCTCACCGTGACTTTACAGAACCTTGCCATGGGATTGTTTCTGATGGGCTCATACATCGTGACCATGCCACTGCTCATTCGGCAAAACCATGAAGGTACCTCGTCAGAGCTCGCGTGGATGAATATCGCCAATGCTGCGGGCTTGTTCCTCAGCTCAATGACGCTACTGAAGATGGGCGGGGTTAAAAGACCAGGACGCGCCTTATTATTGTCACTGGCAGCAGCTGGTTTGCTGCTCGGTTGTGCTGCCTTTGCGAGAAGTTTCGCCGAACTCATCTTCGTTGTGTTCCTCTGGGGGGCTGGTGGCGGACTTGTCATGATCATGTCTCGTAGCATCATGCAGGAACAGGCTCCGGCGGAACAACGAGGCCGTATCATGGCGTTCTTTTCGCTTTCGTTTATGGGTGCTGGCCTGGTTGGATCTCTGCTGAACGGTTATCTTGTAGAAATCTTTCGCGCTGAAGGTGCTCTGCTCTTTGCAGCATCAGGCATTATCCTGGCAGTGGTTCTGATACGTGTCACGTCATCCATCTGGCACCTTGAAAGCCACTGGAGTTAGGTCTAGCGCTGTCTATCTCATTTGCTATTCCTGGAGGGTTATACGTTTTAACATAAGATCAATCACCAACAACGCAGGGAACATGGAAGATGGCAAATATTGTCATATGTGCAGATGGAACCTGGAACCGACCCGAGGATGACATCGAAAAAAATTTTCCGAGCAATGTCCTTAAGCTCGCAAGGTCGATAGCACCCGGCACAGGTGAAAAGAAACAGCATGTCTTTTATGACTGGGGCCTCGGCTCCTACCACAGCGGTATCATTGCGGGTACCACGGGTCGAGGCATTCACAAGAATATTCTCGACGGATACCGATACATAGTCCAAAACTACGCTTCCGGTGATCGAATTTACCTGTTTGGCTTTAGCCGCGGTGCTTACACTGTCCGGGCATTATGCGGTCTGCTCAACAATTGCGGTATCGTTAAACGCAACGACGCCAATCTGATTAGTCGCGCCTGGGGAATTTATAAGAGCCCGGCAGACAAGAATCATCCTGACGGTGACGATGCGAAAGACTTTCGCCATTTTCACTGCCACCGATCCAGAAATGTTCACTTTGTTGGCGTCTGGGATACCGTAGGTGCTCTGGGCATCCCCATCAGCATTATGGGTTTACTTGATGGCAACGATGAGTTCTACGATACAAAAATGGGTGGAAATGTGAAGTTTGCCCGACATGGGTTGGCTATTGATGAAAAACGCGTGGACTTTAAACCGACCATCTGGAGCCCAAGAACAGGCGTAAATCTGAAGCAGGTTTGGTTCTGTGGAGTGCATGCCGATATTGGTGGTTCATATCCGCCAGATAAGGACGGCAAGTCAGTCGCTGATATCACACTTGGATGGATGATGGACGAGGCTCTCGGAGCGGATCTGATCCTGGAGCCGCATTTGAAAGCGGCGCTTTCAGACGGCACTGGTGCACGGTTACATGAATCCAGGCGCAAGTTGTTCCGCTTCAAGGCGCGGTTGAACCGTCCTATTGAACAGGAAGGCATC
Organism: Gammaproteobacteria bacterium; assembly: GCA_012961165.1. Taxonomy (GTDB): domain Bacteria; phylum Pseudomonadota; class Gammaproteobacteria; order Pseudomonadales; family Azotimanducaceae; genus UBA9659. Next base: position 12,654 of record DTZW01000123.1, read on the forward strand.
GACACGCTTATTCATCCGAGCGTCAAAGAACGCTACGAACGCGAATCCTCCTATCGCCCCCCAGAACTCGAAAAGCTGGTCAATTTGCGGGGTTGGCCACAACTGGATGTAGGCACCTAAAATTCAGGTTATGTGCCGTCAACCGCAGCTTTTGTGCGGCGTACCTAACAAAACCATGCCGTCCATGTCACCCGTCTATATTCTTGAAATAAGATTATATAAATACTATATCCTATTGTTTTATATCATTATTATATGAACAATATGGCTTTGTGTAGGCTCTATGGATTCCGGCAGGTCTTTTCTATCATTATCGTTAATACAAAGTATCGAGGTAGATGAGCGGACGACTCGCTCAGCCTTCGCCGCCTTCATCGACGAACATGAAGGCTTCCAGTTCCTCGATCGTCATTGATTGCTCTTCAATGATGGTCTTCATTATATCGCCCATGGTAATCATTCCAACCGGTCCCTGTCGGTCGACAATGGGCAGGTGGCGGATTTTTTTCTGGGCCATGAGACTCATACAACGATCCAGAAGAGTGTCTTCTTTGGCGAACACCACCTCCTCTGTCATGATCTCGGACACCAGGGTGGCCTTACTGGACTTGTCATTTATAACGACGTTCCTCGCGTAGTCACGCTCGGAAATGATGCCTGCGAGCATAGAGCTATCGCTGGTCACTATCAGTGCACCAATGTTCTTTTCCGACATCAGCACAACCGCGTCGTAAACACTGCTGTCTGCACTGATCGTCCAGACATTTCGTCCTTTGTGATCGAGAAGTTCACTTACTATAGTCATTGGGTAACCCTTCGTTGTGAGGTTGGCTTAACCATAATCTGAATTTATGCGATTTGCCATGTCCACTTTAGAACACCATTCTTCCCAGGCTTTCTGCCACACAGACAGGTTTATCCGTCCCTTGCGCCTCAACGACAACCTCATTCATGGTCTCCAGCATGCCACCCTTAATCTCAACTCTTTTCAACGTGCTGGTCGCACGAACCTTGGTACCAACAGGCACGGGTGAAGGAAACCTGATGCGGTCAAAACCATAGTTAATACCCAGCTTTTGGCCTTCAAGTTTTGGACCCTCTGCAACGGATGCCATCGGCAGATGCCCCATAATCGCCAGGGTAAGATTGCCATGCGCAATGGGTGCGCCAAACGGGCTCTCTTTGTTCGCACGATCAACATCCACGTGTATCCACTGGTGATCCATCGATACATCCGCGTAATCGTTAATTCGATCCTGGGTGACCTCGAACCATTCACTCCTGGAGGTTTGTTCACCTACTCTGCCCTGCATTTGCTCATAAGCGGTTTCAAGTACGCTTGACATATTTTGCTCCTCTGGTTCTAGTGGTTTTTAACGGTTATACGTTGACCGATTTACGCAACTCAAATTTTAAAACCTTACCAGTTGCATTGCGCGGCAATTCATCAACATACACCACGTGTCCTGGTTGTTTGAACCGAGCCAATTTTGGCCTGCAATGTTCAAGGATGGCTGCAGCGGACAGCGTGGCTTGTTCCTGCAGTGCCACTACGACACAACCGATTTCACCCCATCTTTCGTCCGGCACGCCAATGACCGCCACCTCACGAATCTCAGCCAGTTCATAAAGTACATTTTCTATCTCGGCAGGGTATACGTTTTCACCACCCGAGATATACATGTCTTTCAGGCGATCTTCCACATAAACAAATCCTTCCCGGTCGCAGGACCCAATGTCACCTGTTCGAAGCCAGCCGTCCACGAAGTTTTCTTCGTTAGCGTCTGGCCGTCGCCAGTATCCCGGCGTCACAATGGGACCCCTGGTCCAGATTTCACCGGATTCACCAGGTACGGCTTCGGTACCGTCTTCCTTCATTATTTTAAGTTGAGTGTGTTTCAGTGGTTTACCTGCTGAACCCACCTTCGCAGGCACATCGTGGTAACCCAGCACGCAACAACTCGCCGTGTTTTCAGTCATGCCGTAACCTTCCTGAATAACAACACCACGTTTGTACCACCAGTTAACCAGTGCTTCGGGTACCGTCTCGGCACCTGCCAGGCAAACTTTTAATCTTGAAAAATCGGCATCCTTGTTTTTAGGATGATCGCGAAGCGCATTAAAAATCGCGGGTACGCCAAGAAAATGGGTGACGTTTAAATCTGGATCACTCATCGCATCCAAGGTTGCGCCAGGATCGAATGAACGGGAAATGACTGCAGTGCCACCTGAAAACAAAGCCGGGCAGGTAAACACCTGCAATCCACCGATATGAAATAGCGGCAGCACCGCAAGGCTGACCATATCTTGCGAGCAGTACAGGCTTGTAACGTTGTACTGCGCAAAAAGCATCATTCCGTGGGTGATAATGACGCCTTTGGGTAATCCTGTTGTACCCGATGAATACATTAACATGCACTGATCATCCGGCATCAGTTCAACCATCTCATTTATCGGTGCTTGATCCGCGATCGCTGCTTCAAACGCAGACTCCTCCCCCACACCGGTAGTCTCAACAACATGTGAGATCGGCACTGTTAAAGCGTCAACGGTATCCTGAAGCTCTCGGTCATAGATAAGCACATCAGGTTCTGCATTACCGATGATGTAATCAAGCTCACCCGCGGTGAGCCGAAAATTAAGCGCCAGGTGCACCGCACCAAGGCGCCATGTCGCAAATAGGATATCCATCGTATCGCTGGAGTTAGGCGCCAGCACACCGACCCGGTCGCCCTTTCCAACACCCAGGGACTGTAACCACGCTGCGACCCTGCCCACCCGATCATGCATCTGTCCGTATGTCTGGGTGCGGCCGGACGGCAACTCGATCACCGCGATATTATCGCGCTGGTTATGAGCGTTATGGCCTATCCAGTCAATTATCATCCCATGCATCGCTGATCATTCCTTTGGTCCAATGTGTAAGCTAGCCCAAAAGCTAGTGCGCCCGCAACTTCTTGCTGTCAGTATTCGGCCTGTCCTGGGACAGACCTGTCTGACCCTAATCTCAGCCACGCTGAGGGATAACAAAGCATACAACCAAGTTTGAGGCGCACCGTGAAAAACTTTGCGCGTTACAGGAATTGAGAAGAACTGGATCACTGCAGAAGCCCGAGCAAAACCCGGGTATAACCTCAGTAAAAACAAAACCTACCCAATAAGATAATTGCAAACGCAGTTGAAAGTCATTACCTGATCATGCCATAAACACGGGTAGGTTTAATCCTCAGAATGACTCGCTGCAGTTGAAAGTCATTACCTGATCACGCCATAAACACGGGTAGGTTTAATCCTCAGAATGACTCGCTGTTGACTTTCCAGCCAGCCCTCAAAGTCCTCTGGCTCATCAAACCCGGTGTCGCGTATGTTGTTGAACACTAATCGCGTATTGCGCACCAGGTTCTCCTTTTCGACCGTCACATCCCCTTCTATCGAAACGAAGTTAAACGGTTCCTCATTGGGGACAATACAAAGATTAGCGCGACAGTCTTTTTCAAGGGTCTTACTCTTGAATGCTGTTCCAGGCGTACTCACGACCAACTCATCACCATCACGTGCATAGGCAACAACTGAAGAAACCGGGCTACCACTTTGGCGCAGCGTAGTTAGTACTGCCCACCGGCATTCGCTGATAAACTGATCGAATACTTCGTTATCGGAAATCATCTTCTTTACCTTCAGGCGGAGTGGATAGCTATAATGCCCGACAATAAACGGAGATCCCATGCCCAAATTAACCAGCCACGAACAGACATCTTTTCTAGAGACACCCGGCATTTTGATGCGAATTTCCTGCGTGCGACCTGATGGCAGCCCACTGGTCACTCCCATCTGGTTTGTGCTTCATGAAGGCAGTATCTGTTTTACACCAAGGGCACAGTCAGAATGGTTCGGTTGCCTGCGTCATGATCCCCGTGTTGCTCTTTGTATCGATGAGCAAGAGCTGCCGTACAGAAAGGTGATTGTCGAAGGTGCGGCGGAATTGGTACACGACCTGGGCGAAGATGACACTTGGCGTGATCTTTATCGAAGCATTGCACAGAGATATGTGCCTGCAGATGCCGCGGAGGCTTACGTTCAAAACACGATCGACCAGGCTCGTGCTCTGTACAGATTACCCCTGGATAAAAGTGTGCTCAAAAGCTGGCGCATGCCAATTGAAGGTGAATCAGAAACGGGTATCTGGCACCAGCGTTACTATGCACCGGGTACAAAATTCTCAGAAACCTGAATCGCTGACAGCGTCATTTTCAGATAACTTTCTAAACACCAGCAACCGGTTGTTGGCTGGCATCGGAATGTCTTCAATCAGTTCTAGAAGGCGTGTTCTGGCCTCAGCCTGGACGAGTTCAATGTCACGAATACCACTGCGCACGTCACGGGACTTTAGCCATTCATCGAACTTTGCATTGGATTCGGTTGTAAAGTCGCCTTTGTATTTATAGGGCCCGTAAAGAATAAGCAGACCACCGTCATCAAGTAGGTTGGCAACTCCTGCCATTATGCTGGGTATTAAATCTGCGGACATGATGTGCATCACGTTGGCGCAAAATACCGCATCGAAGCTCCCGGTAATAACGAACTGCGCAACATCCAGGTAAATGGGCTTTTCCAGTCCTGAAAGCGAGATTCCTTTCAGGTTTCGTTCTAATGCACCAAAGTACGGTTCCTTATCGGCTGGCTGCCAGTTGACCTCTTTTAGGTGATTTACAAAATACACCGCATGCTGGCCTGAACCACTGCCGATTTCCAACACCCGTGCGCCAGGCACTAGTAGCCACTTCAACTCATCGGCAATGAACTGTTGGTTGTTATCCGCCGCATTATTGAAGAGTTCAAAGTTGGCGCTGACTTCATTTCCCATTTATGACACACTCGCTACCTGTCGAAGTTTAAGTCAGTAACCTAATCATCATTCATACCAAAGGAGAGCAAACATGGCCGCTTACTTTATCGCACAATACACCGTAAATGATCCGGATCTTTACGCGGAGTACTCCGCTGGCGCTGGACCAACCCTCGCGGCGCATGGCGCGGAGCTCGTCGTTTTTGACGCTGCCGCAGAATCTATAGAAGGCACCTCGCCGGGCCCTCAGACCGTTGTCATCAAGTTTGAAAATACTGAAAAAGCAAAAGCATGGTACAACTCGGACGACTACCAGGCAGTTGTAGGAAAGCGTTTGGCAGCTACCGAAGGTTTCTCGGTTATCTCGCAGTCTATGAATCCAGGAGGCTAACAAACCAGCCCGGTTTTGCACCATAAAGTTAAACGTTAAAGAGGACGGAGGGGATTAGAATCTAATCCCCTCCGTCCTCTTTAGGCTCGCCAGACGCGCTGGTTTACTGAGCCGAACATTTCTGATAATTCGACCCGCGTGGGGGTCAGTTTCACGGCCACATAGTTCGGGTCGGTGGGGCCACCCTGGAAAAAATCCTTTAGGTCATAGTCAAGTACATCCCAAGCATGAGCGCGACTTGCATCGTCCATCAACAATTCCACACTGCCTCGACACATAATATGAATGAAGTTTGGCGGTGAAACCTGCCACTGAACATCAACCATCGGGTTGCTTGCCATCTGCTTTGCTTTAGGTGTGTTCGGGCCTGTCGCCAGCCAAAGTACATCACCTTCCCAGGTGGGGTGAACCATTCGAACTCTTGGCCCATTTTGACTCTGGGTAGCCCAGGCACTCCAGACGGCTGCCGCACTTGCTTTGCCTACTTCCTCAAAAAATGCATCTTTTTCTGCTGCTGAGACATCAACCATGTTTAGGATCTCTGTTTATAGTTAACGTGCAATTGTGGCAAACCTCGCAGGATGAAACTGGGATCTGCTACCGGGCGGCCCTTCGATGGATCCAGCTGAAAATCACTGAAATGTTCTACCAGTTCATAAAATCCAATATTCAGTTCCTGCCTTGCCAGCGGCGCACCAATGCAGTGATGTACGCCGGAACCAAACGCCATCTGCATACCGGCTTTCTCACGATCAACATCGACAGCATCTGGGTTAGCGAACTGTCGCTCATCACGATTAGCAGCGCCGTAGCGCAACATCATCATGTCGCCCTTTTTCAATGGGTAGCCGCCTAATTCCGTGTCTCTTGCCACTAGTCTGGGTAGTCCCTGCACCGGTGCTTCAATCCTCAGGACTTCCTCGATGAAAGTCTTGACCCGTTTCTCGTCGCCGCGAATTTGTTCCTGAATAGCGGGATTGTCACAGAGCGCCAACATGCCCCAGCCAAAGGTGCTGGTCGTTGTTTCGTGACCGGCTACCAAAAACTGGTTAAGAACTGACAGAATTTCGCCATGGGTCAATTGGCGATCGACTTCTTCCAGCTTTGAATTCGCCAGAATAGTAATCATATCTTCTCTGGGTTCAGCCCGGCGGGCTTCAACCAACTTGATCAGTAGCCTTTGCAGGTCCAGTCCCAGTTGCATCCTGTGTATCAGCACTTCCGGTGGTACCGGGGCCATCTTCAGGCCAGCAGCTGCAGCTGCCGCCGCTTCATAGAAAAACGCGCGGTCTTCATCAGGAATACCCAATCGGTCCGAAATGATTTCCAGAGGAACAGGGCCTGCAAACAGGCCCATGAAGTCTGCGGCCGTTGTGCCTTTCATCGCCGTGATGTTCTTGTTGATGACGGCGCGGACACTGTCTTCGCTTTTCTTGACCTGCGAGACGGTAAACAATTTTGATACCAGGGATCTGTACTGCGTATGTTCGGGCTCATCGAGGGTCAACATGGTCGGTGGTATCTCGACCATTTGCTCATTGATGGCCATGGCTTCCGCCTGCTGCTCCTCCGAGAGCGTCATGAACATCATTTGTTGCGCGCCACCGAGAAACTGGTCGTACTTTGAGGAAAAGTCGTCCGTCCGCTTAATAGCCTCACGCAACAAGTCATAGCGCGTGACAACATGGAGGTTCATTTCCGGCATGAAGTGGACCGGCGCCTCGTCCCGCAATTTTTTATAGGCCGGGTAAGGGTCGATCAGGTTTTCGGGGCTAAATAGTTGGGTAGATAATTCGCTCATGATCGATGATTCCTGTCGAATAGGGGCTGGCAGGTAGACTACGGCGGCGCAGAGAAACAGTCAAGATTGACCGTTTTAGGCGGCCAGTGGAATTACCATCCCGCTCATATCGCCTTTACCCTCGTCATTATAAAGGATGTTGTAGGTTCGCCTTGTGAATAGCCATTTGCCATCAATACGCTGGTATTTATCGGCATAGGTACCAATGTTAAACCTACCGCCTTGCGAACCCTGGGGCCTAAGATGCTCTGCGAGATACCATCTGCCTGTGGCCGAAGCACCATCGATTTCAAGCGTGCCCTGGTAAACCAGTTGAACGACGAATTCGAAACCATTCATCGCGTTGTTCCATATATCCACTACCGCATCCTTACCGGTAATCTCATTACCCATCAGGTCCCATACACCGTCGTCAGCCCAGGTGCTTGCCCACAGAGGCCCGTCACGGCGATTAACGGCGTCGGCATAGACCGCCACCAGATGCCTGATCGCGAGTTCATCTTCTGCAGGGTTACTCATCAGTCATTCTCGTTTTGACGGTTGATCGGCCTACGTCACTGACATCGGCAAACATCTCGCTTAGCTGACTCTTAAGCCAGGGAATCATTTTATCCGGGATATTACCGGTGGTGATGCCCCGATTCGCCATACCTTCAAGCAAAAAGACTGTCAGCAGGTTTGCTGCTTCAAAATCTTCGGATTGCGCCAGGTCGGGATATAGACTTACGGCAACCTTGGCCCATGATTCATCCAGTTTTTGATGGTCTAGTGCCATGGCTTCCTGGAGATCATCATCGGTTCTCGCAGCAACGCGCAACTCGTGGAAGACAGTAAACAAAGGGGAGTGGAGTTGCTGCCAATAGGCGTCAATTCCCTCACTGATCCGGGTGTGTTCAGCACCTTCATTTACCTTTAGTTCCTGCTCTTCAAATAGTTGTAGTCTCTTGACATACAGGTACCTGACTGCTTCGCGAACAAGATGCAGCCTGGATGGAAAATGATGCAACATTGCGCCACGAGAGACCCCAGCCCGTTTGGCGACTTTCTCAGTGGTAGTGGCTCCGTAGCCGAGGTCATAAAAGCAGGCCAGGGCAGCCTCCAAAATAGCAGTGCGAGTGTTCTCGCTTTTGGTCTGTTGCCATGTCTTGTCGCGGCTATCTGCGACCTCAAGAGGCTTTGGTAGGGTCATTGGCTTGTTTTTTGTGTCTACAATCTGTTTTTATACTACCCCGTTTGACCATCGCAGTCATCTTACTAAGAGGTTGCTCTATGACTACTCCAAACATATTGCTCGTGACGAAAGGTCATCCGTTCGAACGTGATGCATTCTTTGGCATGTTTGATGATATAGATGTGAATTGGACCCACGTAGAACAACCCGCTGCCCGGGAGTTCTTCAACACAGTACTTGCCGCCAACTATGACGCGCTGGTGATGTACGATATGCCTGGCATTCAATTTGGCGAGGACGGACCTGTAATGGAAACCCCCAGTGACAGCTACAAGAAAGGTTTCATGAATCTTCTTGAATCAGGGAAAGGCATGGTATTTATGCACCACGCTATTGCTGGCTGGCCTGCGTGGCAAGAGTATGCTGAAATTATCGGTGGTCGGTTTCTTTACCTGCCGGATACCCTAAGGGGAGAAGGTCGACCAGACAGTGGCTACAGGCACAAGGTTGAGCACACCCTTAGCGTTTTGGAGAACCACCCTATTACTAGCGGATTACCGGCTGAATTCCAGATGACCGATGAGCTGTACCTTTCCGAAGTATTTACGGACAGCATCGAACCACTATTAACGAGCAGCTACGAATTCACCCGTGATAATTTTTATTCAGCGACCAAAGCGGTTAAAGACGGAATGATGTTCAACAACGAAGGCTGGGAACATCCGGATGGCTCTAACGTTGTTGGCTGGGTGAAGCACTATCGCAACAGCCCGATTGCCTACATACAGGGCGGCGATGATCCTGAAGCATACACGTCCGCGCACTATCGTCAGCTAATACAGAACACAATCCAATGGGCCGCAAGCGATGCTGCACTGGAATGGGCGCGGCTGCGGTAAATCGTTACTGAAATTTATCGCGGCTACAACGGTCAAAAATCTCTTCGCCGCGAGCAAAAGGATCCGGAAACATGTCCCGCAGGTCTTTGGACCTGATCTCAAGGCTGACATCCTTTCCGGACTGACAAATTTGCTCAAGATCTTTCTGGCGTGCTTCTCCTTCACCAAGGCAGCAGCGACCGTCCACGGCTGCCGTAATATAATCCATCCCGGTCATCTCGCTCGAGTCCTGGTAAAAGTCACAAGCCTGTAGGTATGGGAATAAGGAGGAATCAAGATCCGGCAGCGAATTACCCGCCCGATTAATATGCATCAGGTCTATCAGAATGCCTGCCGTAGGATGATTGACTGATTCGACAAACGACCGCGCAGCATCCAGATTCTTGATGTTGGTAAATTCCCCAAATTCCAGACAGATTCGAATACCATCACCGGCTCGCTCACAGATATCCCTGAACTGATCTACGGAAGCCGCCAGGTCCTTATGACGGGAAACAACCAGTACATTGCGTGCTCCAAGTTCCAACCCAACGTCGACGATCAGTTTGTGCTCGTCGCTCGCCTGGCTGCCCCCTTCCAACCAAATTACCTCGACATCAACCAGACTAATACCGGTCTCGGCAAGGCTCAAGCGCGTTTTGGAGAGAGCGTCGCTACTCCATGTCGTCGCTGGCTCCACCCACATACCAGATGACAAAAATCCCGCTTTCTGCGCAATTCGGGGAATATCCCATGGCATGGCATCCGGCACACACCCGGCAGCCAGAGCCCACATAGGCTGAGTATCTCCTGTCATTTGGTCGTCCTCTATGGTCATTTAGCGTATTGTGTCAGACTTCGCCGGGGTCGTCCGTCAAATTACAGTCTTGACTGACGGTTTTAGCTTCCCTACGCTTGTGCGTCTAATCTGGCGCTGTGTGCCATACTATTTATTCCTATGAGGAGAGAACCGTGGATCTACAATTAAAAGGACAAAGTGCACTGGTAACAGGTGCAACTAGAGGCATCGGCCGCGCAACTATTGAGGCGCTTTCTGATGAAGGATGCAACATTGCGTTCTGTGCACGAAATGCAGACGAAGTGGCTGCTACTGTTGAAGCTATTTCTGCAAAGGGCGTGAAAGTTTGCGGCAAGGTAGTGGACGTATTCGACGGCGATGCATTCAAAGCATTTATCAACGAAGCTGCAGCTGAACTGGGCAGCCTTGATATTATGGTTTCAAACGTATCCGGTGGCAACGCTCCTGGTGATGAAGGATGGAAGAGCCAGTTCGAAGGCAACATTCTTACAGCCGTTCACATGGTTGAAGCAGGCGGACCCCATCTTGAGAAATCCAGCAATGGTAACATTGTGATGATTTCTACTACTGCAGCTGTTGAGCAGTTCATGAGCGCGGGCCCTTACAACGCAATGAAAGCTGCCCTGCTGAACTACTCCGGCGCATTAGCACACGAACTCGCACCTAAAGGTATCCGAGTCAATTCTGTCAGCCCAGGCCCAATCTTTATCGAAGGCGGCGCATGGGACATGATCAAGCAGAATATGGCTGCACTTTATGACGCTACTGTGGCTCAGATTCCACTAGGTCGTATGGGAACAGCCGATGAAGTAGCTGCGCAGATTACACTGCTCGCAAGCCCAAGAGCTGGATTCACTAGCGGTACCAACGTTGTTATCGATGGTTCGTTCACGAAGCGCATCCAGTACTAAGCCCAGTTAGACAATGGCTAGAAGGAAAAGGTTATGGCTGATAAGAAAATCAACGCTTACATGGTCGCCGCCGGAATGTATCACGATATTGATTATGCCCGGCTCGAACTACTGAAACTGCTTGCTGAACACGAAAATATTCGTACGAAGGTAGCGTGTGATTTCAGTGATATTGAAGGTATCCAGGCAAGCGATTTTCTTATCACCTACACCTGCAATCTAATACCGAGTGAAGAAGAACAGAAAGGACTCAGGGAATACCTTGCCAACGGCGGTAAGTGGTTCGCACTTCACGGAACCAATTCTATTCTTGAATTTACCGCTGATGGTGTAGATGCACCTGAGACAGCGCCAGAGTTCATGGATCTCCTGGGGGGCCAGTTCATGGCGCACCCCCCTATCCAGCCGTTCACTGTTAAAACAGAAGCTCAGGACCATAAACTCGTGAAGGATGTCGGCGAATTCGATACCGACGACGAACAATACCTCTGCAAGATGCATGGTGAACATGAGCTCCTGATGTATAGCGAATTCACTGGGACTTGTGACGGTTGGATTAACTCCGACTTTAACAACGAAGACAAACGAGCGGTTTACTACATCAAGAAGACGGGTGATGGGGAAGTGCTATATCTGAACCTCGGCCATTGTCGTGGGCATTATGACATGGAGCCAGTCGTCGACTACTACCCTGAGATCGAGCGTGGCTCTTGGGAAAAGCCCCAGTACTACGAACTGCTGCGTCGTGGTATTCGTTACTGCGCAGAAATCTAAAAGCTTCAAGCTAAAAAAAACACCAATCTAGAAAGGGGTGCCATGCATTTATAGCAATACCAAAACAGGTACTCAGGGGCTGCTAGCGCGGCCTTTTTTTTGCTCTACATCCTGAACTCTCTCTTCTCAATCCGGAGTTTTATTCCGTCATCCGAAGTATTATTCCGTCATCCGGAGTTTTATTCCGTCATCCGGAGTTTTATTCCGTCATCCGGAGTTTTATTCCGTCATCCCGAGCGAAGTCGAGGGATCTATGTTTCAATCTACACAAACTCAATTTAAGGAAACGTCATGTCCAATTCAGATATCGTCATGTCTTTCATAGACGCTTGGAACACCATGGACTGGGACGCCGCGGCTGACCTTTTAGCCGATGACATCGTCTGGGATAACGTCCCGATGGCAACAATCGAAGGAAAAGCCGCCGTCGATGCTGCCATGCGCGGCATGGCACCAGAGGCTGTCGACTGGGTGGTCCTGTCCATTGCCGAAAACGGTAACAAGGTTCTGACCGAACGAATCGATAACTTCGACATGCCCGGTGGCAAGCGGGTTGAACTCCCGGTAATGGGTACTTTCGTCATCACCGCAGGCAAAATTAGCCTCTGGCGAGACTACTTCGACCTCGCGTCATTTACCTCACAAATGGCATAACCCAACCCACCTCTTTAAAGGGGACGGAGGGAACTAGATTCTAATTCCCTCCGTCCCCTTTAGAAATTCCGTCCCGTCTAAAAAAATCACTCTTGACGGTTTTGGGGGAGCTGCTACTCTGTAGCGGCCAACAAAAAAGATAATAAATCGAGACGGGAATTGTGACAGTAACGACACACAAATTTTTTCTGGTTTCTGCCACGTTTACTGCACTATTGAAGCCACAGGGTGTACAGAAGATCCTGCCTAAGGTGGCTATTCCTGTAAACGTTCGTCCTATCAAAGAGGCCGCGGCATAAAACATGACCACTGAGCAACACCTACTGCTGGTCAGGCACGGTGAAACACAAGGCAATCGAGAACAGATTGCCCATGGCCAGACTGAATCCCCCCTCAACGAACACGGCATAAAACAGGCGCAGACTACAGCGGAAATGTTGCTGGGCTGGGAACGGTGCTACGACAAGATCTACTGCAGCCCGCTGTCACGTGCTCATGATACGGCCCAGGCGATTTCCGATGCCCTGGGGCTACCCATCAACGTCCATTCTGGTTTGATGGAAAGCAATCTCGGTGATCTTGAAGGTGCGACCTACAAGGAGCTTCACGAGTTCGGTTATGCAAAGCATTCCATCCAGGATGACGACTTTACCGGACATAATGGTGAGTCGCCGCGAGCAGTCGCAGATCGAATTGAACAATCAATACTCGAAATTCGCGCCCTTCACCCTAACGAGAACCTGATCATCGTCAGCCACGGCGGCGCAATCGCACACCTGATTGCTCGACTGACGGGTAGCAAGCCGGCATTCGGTCCTCAGTTCATTATGCATAACGCAGCCATCACCGAGATTATTCTGCCAGAAGACTCGGTCCCAGAGATTATTGTGCTGAACCACCACGAACATCTACCAGCAGAATTCAAAATTGACCCAACACAAGGCGATTCCAACAATAACCGCCCACCACTGACAGTCGATGATCTGACACTCGAATGGTTGCAAGCCGCGATGGCACCGCATCTTAACGGCGCTACATTCTCAGCTTTTGAGCCCAAGATTATCGGTGTGGGTGAAGGGTTCATGGGTCAACTGGCGCGAGTAGCACTGTCGTATAACGAAGAAGCGGCAGGTGCACCTACCAGCCTTGTAGCAAAGTTCGCGTCAACCAAGCAGGAAACGCGAGATATGGCGGCTGATCAAAAGCTGTATCAGAGAGAAATAGGTTTCTACAAGGATATTGGCGACAGAGTAGGTGTTCCTATTGCCGAATGTTATTACTCAATCTATATCGAAGAGTCCAACCACTTTGTCCTACTGCTGGAAGACCTTGCCCCCGGTGAAACCAGCGATCAGGTGATCGGCACAGACAAGGAAACCTCGCGGGAAGTCATAGAGCAATTCGCCCGGCTTCACGCCAAGTGGTGGAACAACCCCGAACTGGAACAATACGAATGGGCAAAATGGTTACTTACTGCAATGCCTATGGAGCAAGGGCTTGAACTACTGAAACAAAGCATGATCGAGGTCGAGGAAACCGGTAAGTTTGATGCTTACCCAGAGCTTAAACGACTCATGCCGCTACTCGGGCCATTGTTCAAATTTGACCCCGCGCCACCATTCCCTTTTTCACTGACCCATGGTGACCTTCGTTCAGACAATATCATCAAACCATCCGCAGAAGGTGGTCGCTTTGCCATAATCGATTGGCAACTCTCAGGCATTGGTGATCCGGTCAATGATATCGTCCGATGGATGGTCCAGAGTATTTCCATTGAAGATCGCAGGGAAACAGAACAGGAACTGCTAGGGCTTTATTATGAACGCCTGGTTGAGTATGGCGTCAAAGGTTACAGCTACAAAAAATTCATCAACGCTTATCGTACGAACCTCGTTGTCGTGCAACTGATGTTTTCTATGTCTATGGATTCTGTAGACCAGTCGTCCGAGCGGGCACAGGCTCTGTTTCATCAGTTTTATTCTCGCCTTGACGCAGCATTGGTAGATTGGGAAATAGAAAAAACATTGAAAGTACTCCCCATCATCTACCCCTTTATAAAGATCATGCTAATCGTACAAAAAACATTTAGACAGAAGAAGTAAGCCTATGAAAACTGTAGATAGTCGTAACAACTGGAAACACATCGATGAATTGCTCGCGTCTGAAACCGACGAATGGCGTCGCCAGATGCTAAGTCAACTAAAACAACACATTCGCGCAGAATGCGGGGGCGACCTCGATGAATTGATGAAAACAATGTCGGACACGCCGGACCACCACATCTGGAGCGCTACTGAAGATACCGGCCCCAAAGGCTACCAGGCCCTGAAAGAATTTTATACAGGCTTGATCGGCTCCGGTTCGAGCCGGTTCGAATATGCCGTTGAACGAATTGTTATAGGTGATGACACCCTGGTTACCGAAGGTGAACTGTACACACCATTTAGCGGAAAAATGTTGAAGCAGATGGGTATCTCGAACATTGATGAAACAAAAGTTTACGCTACCAAAGGCCGTGCTGTGACATTCTGGCCATTCGAAAAAGATACCGGCAAAATTATCGGGGAAGATATCTATTCACTGACCAACGATTTCAGTGACGCTGAGGAAATACAATTAAACCCATATGTTTACGGAGAAGAAGAATAAGAGAGGCCGTCTTTAAAGGCCCCGGAAATCCCCTCAGCAGCGAACAGATCAACAAACCTGAATTCGCTGACAATAAAATGCCCGCCATAGATGCCCAGCAATCCATAGAATTCCGATTGTCCAACCAAGGTGTCAGCCGTTTCGCGTAAGTATTCTTATCCATCAACAGCCTGAATAGCAGCACTTAGGAAACAGTAGTGGTAATATACGCGCCCTTTCCAGCCCTTGAGTAGAACAGAAAATGTCCGTCACGACCGATGACCTGCGCATCCAGGAAACGCAGGAACTAATCTCGCCGGAAGAACTGATTGCTGACCTGCCCGTCTCTGAGACAGTCAGCAATACCGTCAGTGTCGCCCGCCGTTCGATTCACGAAATTCTCACTGGTGAAGATGACCGCCTTCTGGTCGTCGTTGGCCCCTGCTCCATCCACGATCCTGAATCAGCGATGGATTACGCGACTCGCCTGAAAGCACTTAGTGAGAAGTTATCAGACAACCTGTTTATCGTGATGCGGGTCTATTTTGAAAAACCCCGGACCACGGTTGGCTGGAAAGGCCTGATTAACGACCCGGACCTGGACAATAGTTTCCAGATTAACAAAGGGCTTCACCTGGCCCGCAGACTCCTGCTGGACCTTGGCGAAATGGGAATACCCTGTGGTACCGAATACCTGGACCTGATCAGCCCGCAGTATGTGGCCGACTTGGTTTCCTGGGGAGCGATCGGCGCAAGGACAACCGAGAGCCAAACACATCGGGAACTTTCCTCAGGACTGTCATGCCCGGTTGGATTCAAGAACGCAACCGATGGCGATATCCAGGTAGCAATAGATGCAATCAACTCTGCATCACAACCACATCATTTTCTGTCAGTCACCAAGGGTGGCCGATCGGCCATTTTCAAAACAGCCGGTAACGAGGACTGCCACATTATCCTTCGTGGTGGCAAACACCCTAACTACGACATGTTCTCCGTCGAAGATGCATCCGGTATGCTGGGCAAGTCTGGCTTACCCGTTCGAATCATGATCGATGCCAGCCACTCCAACTCACGAAAAATTCCGGCTCGCCAGATCGATGTCGTTCAGGACATCGCGACCCAGGTCAGTAGGGGAAACGCCGGGATCATGGGCTTGATGATAGAAAGCCATCTTGTCGAGGGACGCCAGAATGTCGTCGAGAGCCAGCCCCTGACCTATGGGCAGTCGATTACTGATGCCTGTATTTCATGGGACGACACCGAGACAGCCCTTATTTCACTTGCAGAGGCCGCAGCAAAGAGACGCCAGTAATAGCTGTCGCATCTTGGTAAGCGATATTTTGGTCTAACAATTGGCTAGAGACCCATGGCTGTACGAAAAGATGTTTGCTGGAAATAGAGACTGATTCGATGAGGCTTTTGAAACTCACATTAGTACTGGTGCTTGCCGGGTGTGTCGCTAGCGCCCCTAATCTTGATAGCTGGTCGCAGACCGGCGATGCAAACTGGATATCAACTGCCGGCATTACCAAAAGCACCAATCAATCTGGTACTGGTTTTCTCGTATCAACCGAGCTGTATGATGATTTCGAACTGACGGTTGAATTCAAACCCGACGCAACAGTCAATTCAGGTGTACTCATTAGATGCCAGGATCCTGAAGACATCGCCTTGAGCAACTGCTACGAGATCAATATCTGGGACCTGCACCCCAACCAGGATTACCGGACCGGCTCGATTGTCATCCACAGCATCCCGCCCTTGGTCCACCTGAATTCTGTGGGAAAATGGAATCAATATAGAATTATCGCGATGGGAGATAAGCTCAGCGTCTGGCTGAACGAAGAATTGACCGCGGAGATGACGACTGCGGAATTCAGCAGCGGGCATATCGCATTACAAAGCGTTGGCGGTAAGGTTCAGTTCCGAAACCTTTCGATTAAAACACTTACAGAATAGAACAACCCAGCCGAAGCTGGATTGTTTTATTCTATTGGAGGCACGTTAATTTGAAGTGCTCTGACGCAAAGTACTCTGGCTTGAACGACTTAAGGTGCAACCAGCAGTTTACCCATGTGACCACCGCTCATTAGGGTCACGATGGCACGGGGAAAGTTATCCACGCCTTCAATCACATGCTCCGGCAGGTTGATCTTGCCTTCTTTGATCCAACCTGAAATGTCTTCTTCCATTTTCGGGAACTGCTCTGCGTATTGATCGACCGTGAAACCAATCATTGAGGCATTACGTTCCGGAATCCGCAGGTAAAGCCTTGGGCCGGTGACGTGCTCCATGTCGTTGTACTGGGAAATCGCGCCGCATATAACAACCCTTGCACCCTTGGCGATATTGTCCAGCGCAGCGTCCAGTACATCTCCACCGACATTATCGAAAAACACATTAATACCGTCCGGGGCCAGCGCCTTTAACTTCGCATTAAGGTCACCAGCTTTGTAATCTGCTGCTTCATCGCACCCGATAACATCCGTCAGGAACTTACATTTATCTGGACCACCCGCAATACCGATGACTCTTGCCCCGGCGATTTTCGCGAGTTGACAGGCAATCGACCCAACAGCACCTGCGGCAGCTGAAACCACAACCGTATCACCTTCTTCTATCTTGCCGCAGACCAGCATACCCGCATAGGCCGTTAGCCCGGTCGTCATACCCAGGGCACCCAGGTAAGTTCTTGCGGGAACATCTGTTTCTTCTACCTTGCGCAGCATCGATGCGTTCCAGATGACATTAGTCTGTGCACCCATTGGGCCAAACACCGCATCACCCTGGTTCAGTTCATCGCTGCGGCTGTCTACCACCCGGCCAATACCCAATGCCATAACAGGTGCACCCACATCCATTGTTCCGTGCAACCCCTGCGGTCCATCCAGCGTAGTTCGGATAAACGCATCAATCGACAGGTGCTCTACTTTTAACAGTACCTCTCCTTCCTGAAGCTCTGGCAACTCAGCTTCTTCAATCGAAAAATCCTCCTCAACAGGCTGACCATCGGGTCTCTTCGTGAGTACTGCCTTTCGTGTCGTTGTCATTACATACCTCCTGAAATTCGAATGACTTGACCTGTGACCCATTCGGATGCCGGTGCCAGTAAATAGAGCGCTGCTGCGCCAAGATCCTGGGGTGTACCCAAACGCCCGGAGGGAAGATTGAGTGATTTCTCAATCATCGGTAATTGTTCATCTGTGATGTTTAGTGCAGTCATCATGATCTCTGTTGGCACAAAGCCAGGCATAATGGCGTTTACCCTGATACCCGGACCCAATTCTTTGGAAAAAGTCCGGGTGATCATGTTAACGCCGGCTTTGGCCGCCGCGTAGTGGCCGCTGCCTTCAATCACATCTTCAGCTGCGATGGAAGAAATGTTCAGGATACGACCCTTCCCATTCATGTGTTTCGCTGCGACTCGCGTCGCTTCCCAGACTGCCGTCAGATTGAGTGATAGCGTGTTGTCCCACTCTTCGCGATCCAGCTCCAATAATGGCGCCTGAACCGCTGAGCCACCCGCGTTATTAACCCACATGTCCAGTTGTCCGAATTCATCTATGGCACTCTGTGCCAGTTTGTTCAGGTCTGCACCGTTGGTGACATCCGCTGTGCAGGCTATCGCCCTGCCATTTGCAGCGACAATTTCAGACGCCACACGCTCGATTTCCTCGGTTCTCCTGGCCGCACAAACAACGGATGCACCGTAATCTGCGAGAACCTTGGCGATACCCTCACCAATACCTCGACCGGCGCCGGTGACAATCGCCACTTCCCCACTGAGATCAAACAGATCTGATGACATACTATTCTCCTATGGTGTAATCTTTATAAAACAGTCAGCTCTGACGGTTATTAAACGTCCTGATGTATGACAAATCAACCGCAATAGGAGACACGAATGTCACGGGAACAATTAATCGAGATGGCCAAAATCAATATGGCTCATGGAGACGCTGGAACCATACCCCAGACTGACGATGTGCTTAAGGTCCCCGTGGGGAACTATTTCGAAACTGAGCGATGGCAGCAAGAGATAAACAAGATCTTCAAACGCGTTCCCCTCATGCTCGCAATGACCGCAGAATTGAAAGAACCTGGTGATTACAAGGCGATGAATGCAGGCGGCGTTCCCGTACTGATCTCGAGAACCGAAGATGGTGAGGTAAAAGCTTTCATCAATATGTGTGCCCACCGCGGCGCGCAGGTCATGGATGAAGGCTGTGGCAACACCAATCGATTCACCTGTCCTTATCATGCGTGGTCGTATAACGGCGATGGAGACCTGATTGGCATCTACGCGCCAAAAGACTTCGGGGAAATTGACAAAAGCCAGTATGGATTAACTGAACTTCCCTGCCTTGAAAAGGCAGGGCTTATCTGGGTAACAGTTGACCCAAAATCAACGCTGGATATTGAACTGTTCCTGTCTGGCTATGACGAGCTGCTGGCGCACTTCGGTTTTGAGAAGTGGCACCACTTCGCCAGTCAAGTCGTTGAAGGCCCCAACTGGAAGATCGCCTACGATGGATACCTGGACCTGTACCACTTACCGATACTTCACAAGGACACTTTTGGGTCTGACTTTCCGAACCAGGCAATCTACTACAGCTGGGGTCCACACCAGCGCGTAGCGGCTCCCATGAAAGGGATGGCAAAAATGCTGGGCGACTCGGAAGAGGGTTGGCCAACGGAGTACCTGACGGCAGGTGTATGGACGATATTCCCGCACATCTCAATTGCCGGTTTCGACGGTGGTGGCCGCTCCGTAATGTTATCCC
>DTZW01000123.1:32400-32845 GCA_012961165.1 Gammaproteobacteria bacterium
GCAGAAGAGGACTACGCCACGGGACTGAAGCAACAGAAGGCCTTGGAAACAGGCGCTAAAGAGCACGTATTGTTCGGGCGTAATGAAGCTGGCGGTCATCACTTTCACAGCTGGGTAGATACAATACTTGAAACTTCAGATGAAGATCTA
This sequence comes from Gammaproteobacteria bacterium, assembly GCA_012961165.1. Lineage (GTDB taxonomy): Bacteria > Pseudomonadota > Gammaproteobacteria > Pseudomonadales > Azotimanducaceae > UBA9659. The sequence goes on from DTZW01000123.1 coordinate 32,551, forward strand.
CCGAAGCTTTTCCAGACAGGGTAGTTTCTTGAGGGCTCTTTACTCCGCCCGCTGAGGGCTCTTTACTCCGCCCCGCTGAGGGCTCTTTTTTCCGCCCGCTGAGGGCTCTCTACTCGCTGAGGGCTCTTTGCAAATTGTGGGTGGCTGCTTCAAACTCGTTCGATAATCCATCAGGTAAGCAAAGAGTATGACTGACTACCAACATATTATTGTGGATTCACCGCTTGAAAGTGTTTCCCGCATTACCCTGAACCGTCCTGACTCCCGTAACGCACTGAACAACGTATTACGTGGC
>DTZW01000124.1 GCA_012961165.1 Gammaproteobacteria bacterium
CAACGCCCCCTGCTCGTGTATGTCTTTATGTAGTAGTAGTCATCACCATCACGGTATCTCACCAATCGGCTCATCCAGTTGCCGTTGATTTCTTCTCCCGGCGCGCCGATGGCCGCAGCATGATCGGGAAACAGGCCCCTGACTTCCTCTTTGACAAACCAGGCCGGCATCAACGGGCCAGTAATCTGGTGACGCCACCTGGAAGCGAATCGTGATCCTGAAACCACAGGTTTATCGCGCGCTCAACAACTTCATCCCAGATCTCTGCATCCTTCACTAACACTTCTCGCAATGGTCGATCGCTATATATGCGTACAAAACGCAAGAGATCCCTTCTTGTAAGGTCTTTTTCAAATGCTGAAAACAGCAGACCGCCCAGATCCTTTACCACCCATCGCCTGGGTACATTTTGCCGAATCTGTGCCCGGTGCAGGTCGATCAGGTGAAGTACTGGTTCTTTATCTTCCTCTGTGGCCTCTTCCGGGTCCTCCGCGGGGGGGGCGTCCATTAAGAAATGACATAGATAGAAATCCCTGTGATTAATGCCAGCCTTGTGCATTTTCCTCGCCATGGAGGCAACCTCAGTGACAAGCTTTCTTTTTAAAACAGGCTCACCAGGTTCAAAATCTTCCAGTGTGACTTTAGATTCCAGTGATTCCGTCAGAATCGCGGACTTCCTCGTCGCGGGGTTCAACCCACGCTCACAAAACAGTACCGGTGTCATGGACCGGACCCCGGCGTTCCTGAGAGCGCATAGGGCCAGCCATTCATTACGTGCTCCAAGCACTGGCAGACGGCCCTGCATCAGGTTTTTCAGTATCTCAACCCAGCCCACGCCCTGATGAATCTTCGCAAAATAACCTGCAGTACCAATCCGAACCTTGATAGTCCGGCGATCATCTATCTTGCGGAACACCTCTCCGTGCAGTCGATCAACAAGGGCAAACAGGTCTTCACCTTCAAAATAGCCTTTGAGATGGTCTGCGAGAAAGTTCTTTAGCATGCTGATTGTTTCATTCCGAACAAATATAGTCTGCCGCACGCTGCGGCATATCATAAATGTCGGCTACCGCCGCAAAAGCGATCCCGTTGGCAGACCAGTCAGACTCACCCAGTTTGTTAATCATACCCTCGAGCATTACATTGAATGTTTCCTGCTGAAAAGGAGACGGGATAAGCTGACCGGCATCCGCCTTTTCGACATACGGCGCATAACCACAGATATCAGTTGCAATAACCGGTAGCCCCGCAACGATCGCTTCAAGCAGAACGGTGCCCGTGTTCTCCACATAAGCCGGATGCACGAGAAGATCTGCGCCCATTAGGAAATGCGGTACATCATCCCTGCCTTTCAATATTGAAACTCGGCCAGAGAGGCCCAGCTTCAGCGCCATACGCCTGAATGCGGCCGGATTATCCTGGCCGATGACAATCAACCTGGCCCGATCTAGCAGCGACTGTGGCAGCGCACTCATGGCGATCAAAATCCGGTCCAGGCCTTTTGTAATAAAACCCGAACCAATCATTAACAGCAGGATTTCATCATCGCCAAGCTTCATCTCGCGACGAAAGTCTGCCCGAATATCATTGCGGTTTGCTGGCGCTATCCGGTCACGTGCAATGCCGGGAGACAGCAGATGGATTCTTTCCGGCTGAATACTATAGTACTGCTCGAACAGAGGGACCTGAACCGAGGAGATCATCAAAATTTCAGTCTCCGAGTCCCGGCTAAAAACCGATTCTTCAAATTCGGAAAACAAATCATAGCGAGGTGTACGTCGATAAGCCCAACTTCGCTGGTTCTGCGCCTTATCCTCGTAGCAACTATCGGCAGCATAATACACATCCAGGCCAGGCATTTTGTTGAATCCTACCAATCTCTCAACAGGGTATTTTTTAAGCGCAGAATCAACCCAGGCATGGTATTTGCGGTATCTGGTGTGGTTAGTCAGCGCAGAGACTGGAACGACAATGATCTCAAATCCGTCTGGTATGTCGCCTTCCCACTCCAGGGTATAGATTCTAATATTGAATCCACGAGCCTGTGTCTCGAGGGCAATCCTTAAAAAATCCCTTTGAAGCCCGCCATAAGGAAAATATTTGAACAGGCAGAAAGCGATGGTTTTTCTTAGATCTGCTTCAATTTTCCCGAGTGCAACCTGTTCAATCTTCTCAGCAGCATTCTGATGGAGCGAATAGATGTCCGCCGACCCGGCAAACTGCCTGCCTTTCTCAATCCAGGCACGCCTGTCCTGGTCCCGTAACATTTTGCCAAGCTTTTCATTCAGGACTTTTTGCTCAAATGGCATGGGGACCAATTCGCCCATATCTGCTTCTGTTACGTAGTGGGCATAACCGCAATTTTCCGTGGTAAGGACAGGTAAGCCGGCAACCACTGATTCAAGGAGTACGATGCCCGCTGCCTCATCCAGTGCGGGCAGGATCAACAGGTCTGCAGCAAACATAAAGTCCGGAATGTCATCCTGCCCGGACAGAATCGTAACGTTCCCGGAGATACCAAGCAGAAACATCAGGCGCTTGAACGGCGCAGGGTTATCTTCGCCAATCACGAAGAACCTGACTTTCCTGCGCTCAGAGCGCGGTAATGCCCGCACTGCATACAAAGCTCGATCAAGCCCTTTCTTCACGAACCCCGAACCGACCATCAGCAGCATCTTGTCGTCGTCATTCAACCCAAGATCCGCTCGTTTGGCTCGCCTGCGCTGCACCACATCATCTGGTACCACGCGATCCCGCGAGATACCCGGAGGCAGGAACTGTATTCGATCCTCCTGCGTCTGGTAATGGTGGTCAAAGAAAGGCTTCTGGACTTTGGAGATCATAAGAATCTCGGTTTTGCTTTCTCTCCCGAATACCGCTCGTTCGTAAACGGAAAAATGTCGGTATCTGGGCAACAACCGATACATCCAGCCACGCTGGGAATTGGCTTTTTCTTCATAACATGAGTCGGCGGCATAATAGACATCCAGATGGGGCATCTTGTTAATGCCCACCACAGCATCTACAGGATCAAGGCTCAGGCTTTGCTGAACCCATTCGCTGAATCGTTTATACAGCGTGTGATTGGTGAACGCGCTAACCGGGACGATCGTCACATCTATCCCCTCGGGAACATCCCCCTGCCAGCTGAGGGTATACACCTTAATCTCATGACCCTGTTGCTGACAGCGGAGCGCAATCTTCAGGAAGTCTCTCTGCAAGCCGCCGTACGGGAAGTACTTGTACAAGCAAAACGCCAGCTTCAATTGAGTTTTGTGTCCTTGCTGCGTAACCGCAGCTGTAACGCTTGCCACACTATCTCCGGCGAGGTTTGTTCAAAGCAGGGAGGATAAATATTACTTGAATCACCGGGCTTCTGGAACTGACATTCTCTTTTTTTACAGGGAATACAAGGTAAGTGAGTGCTTGCTATTAATTGGCTTTGGGGCCCAAGGATACCCGTCAACCCGGGACTGGTAGAACCAAACAGGCCAACGACCGGAACACCCAGCGCCGGGGCCAAATGACCCAGCCCCGTATCTACCGCCACCGCACCGGCGCACCGCTGTATCTCCGACATCAGATCGCCAAGGGAAAGCTGATCGAGAAGCCCCGCCCGGCCCCCCAGAATTCTTGTCGCCCGCTCTCGCTCCTGCCTGTTTCCTGCCGGAGCCATCACTTCAAACCCATCCTGCCGAATCTGGTTAGCGAGCGCGGTCCAGGCCGATTCCGGCCACTCTTTGCTTGGCCATGTCGTTCCATGTAACAGCATTATTGTTTTATTTTTGGAGGTGGATGCCGCAAGACCGCAGTCGATAACTTCATTCGACCGGTATCCGAGCGATGCCGCTAGCAGCTCTTTCTGTCGATAGATCGCGTGCTGGTTTTTGTCGACTGCATGCTTCTTGCCATAGAAGAGGCAGGCCACTGACTCCCTGATACTGTCGCGGTCATAACCATGGGTTTCCCCGTTTGCAAAACTCGTGATAAGAGCACTTTTTAGCAAACCCTGCGAATCTATAACCCGGTCGTAGTGCGCACTTCTCAATCGTTTGATGAGCGCTTTCACCTCCGGCCATGCGCCGACCCAGTCAGATCGCCAGCGACGGATCGCGACCGGTATCACCTCATGAACGCCCTCATGTTTATCTGGGACGTCGCGGAATTTTTCTTCAACAAGCCAATCAAGCTGCAAATCACTAGATCTGGTGAGTGCTTCTGTGACAGCAGGCAGCGCGTGAATAACATCACCAAGAGATGAAGTTTTCACCAAGAGCACTTTCATAGCTGCTCCAGCACTTGTTCTGGCATCAGTTTGTTCAGGCAATCCTTGTGGCCCAGCGGACAGGTCCTTTTAAAGCATGGGCTGCAATCAAGGGCCCGACTAACAATGTGCGCTTCTTCACTAATCGGTGGGGTAAACCCAGGGGATGTCGAACCATAGATCGCCACCACCCTGGTGCCGACCGCGGCTGCAACATGCATTAAGCCCGAATCATTGGAAACAACGGTCTGACAGATCGCGAGTAAATCTATCGCTTCCAGTATCGATGTCTCTCCCGCAAGGTTGATACAGTCCTGGCCGGCGATGCTCACAATCGTCTCTCCAGTTGCCTGATCAGCTGGTGACCCGAATATCCAGATTCTGTAACCCTGGTCAATCAACTGCTTTGCCAGTGCACCATAGTGCGCCTCGGGCCATTTTTTAGCATCGCCAAATTCAGCGCCTGGACAAAACCCAATGACAGGTTTGTCAGTGGCCAGTTGATGACGCGCAAGGAACGCTGTCTGGCTCTCCATATCGATACCAAGCCGTGGCGGGATCATTTCGGCAGAAGTCTTCCCAACCAGCGCAAGAAAGCGGTCGGTCATGAGTGGTAGCCGGGGTTTATCAAGCAACTTGATATCGTTTAACAGAAAATAACGGTACTCACCCAGGAAACCCGTCCTTAAGGGAACGTCCGCCGCGAAAGGGACTAACGCGGATTTCAAAGAGTTCGGCGTGATGATCGCCCAGTCGTAGTTGTTTTTTTTAAGCTCAGCTCCCAGACGAAAGCGATAACCAAGCCCAACCTGGCCATGAGTCTGGTCAATCAAAATACCACGATTAACCTCTGGCATGCGCGTTACCAGCGACAGAGTTGCGCTCGGCGCCAGCACGTCGATGTCGATATCCGGATATTCTTCGCGAAGCGCAGAATATATGACCTGCGACATGATCATGTCGCCTACCCAGGCAGGCGCGACTACAAGAACTCGTTGGGGCTGCCTGGACAATGGTCTCCCCTGGCCTATTTATTTAGTTGATGGTCGTCGACCATTCAGGATTCTCTTCACGCTTACCCAACACCTGGTCGAAATACATTGACTGAAGCTTTTCAGTTACAGGGCCGCGGTTACCTGAACCAATCGTACGCCCATCCAGCTCACGAATGGGTAACACTTCCGCTGCGGTTCCGGTAAAGAAAGCCTCATCGGCGACGTAAACTTCATCTCTTGTTATTCTTTTTTCAACAACTTCTATATTCAATTCAGCAGCGAATGCAAATACCGTATCCCGGGTAATACCCTCCAGACAGG
>DTZW01000125.1 GCA_012961165.1 Gammaproteobacteria bacterium
ACCCTTTCCAGAAAATCAGTGCGCTGGTCTTGACCATCGGGCTTGCTGCTAGTGCATCAGCTGAGCGTGTAATCGAAGAAATCATCGTCACTGCCCAGAAACATGCCGAGAGTGCCAACGACATTGGCATCACGATGAACGCTTTCACCGGTGAGCGATTGCGGGACCTTGGTGTTGATTCGGCTGAGGATCTGGCGCTGTATACCCCGTCACTGACGGTCAGTGATACTGCAGCAACAGGTGTGCCGCTCTATACGATCCGGGGCGTCGGTTTTCAGGACTATAGTACCGTGGCGTCATCCACAGTGGGCTTGTACTTTGATGAGGCTGCGATTCCTTACACTGTTATGAGCAGAGGCGCACTGTTTGATGTAGAGCGTGTCGAAGTACTGAAAGGACCACAAGGTGATCTCTATGGTCGTAATACGACGGCTGGCCAGATCAACTTCGTCAGCAACAAACCGACCGAAGAATTTGAAGCAGGCATTTCCGCAAGCTATGGCACATACCAGACTTTTGATGTTGAGGGTTTTGTCAGCGGCTCTATCAGTGATGCCGTCAATGGTCGATTCGCATTCAAATCGACGCAATCCGGTGAAGGATGGCAGAAAAGCCTGACGCGAAATGATGAGTTGGGCGAGCAAGATGTTCAGGCTTTTCGAGGTATGCTGAACATTGATTTGTCTGAGAATGCCGAGCTGCTTCTGAGCGCACTCTACGTTGATGATCAATCTGAAAACAGTGCACCTACAGCCTATAGCGGTGCGGAAATTGGTATTGGCGAATTCAGCGCACCCTATGTTGCGCTGGGAGATTATATTCTGCCGACAGGGGCAAACTTCGGTGATACTCCGCCCTGGTATTCAACAGACAACAATGAAAAGGCTGACTGGACTAATTCCTACACCAGCCCCATTACAGGTCGAACCTTTGATCTTCGTCCTCAGCGTGACAATCAACTAAAGAGCTATAGAGCAAAACTGACCTGGGATATCGGCAACAACATGACCCTGACGACCATAACAGCGTTTGATGATTTTCAGCGTACGGAATCCAATGACTGGGATGGTGGCTTCTACAACGATTCGAGCAACATCAACACCACTGACCTCGAAGTCTTCTCTCAGGAAGTTCGATTGGCTGGTGAGACAGAGAATACGGTATGGATAGTCGGTGGTTATTACTCCGATGACACTGTCGATGAGTATTATCACTACTTCATGTCTGACGCTGTATTCGGTCTCGGCTCGGTGACCTTCGGAGTGCCACCGTTTGTTCTGGCCCCGATTCTTGAACTTGATACCAAGTATGAGCAGGAGACGACATCAAAAGCTGTTTTTGGTCACCTTGAATGGAGCCTTACCGACGACTGGCGCCTGACTCTTGGTGCACGGTACACAGAAGAGGAAAGAGAGTGGAGCGGTTGTACTTTTTCAGCAGATGACAATTCGCTCGGTAACTTCCTTAACACTCTGTTTGGTTCAACGGTTGGACCTGGAGATTGTGGAACTATCGATGATGATCCCAACTCACCGACGTTCCTGTTTGCATTGATTGGCGGACCAAATGTCAATGATGCCTTTCACGTCTACACCGAAACAATCGATACCAGCCGCTGGATGGGCAAGATTGGCGTTGACTACTCCGTGAACGATGACGTACTACTCTACGCAACCTATTCAACAGGTTTTAAGTCAGGTGGGTTTAATGGTGCCAACTCAAATACAACTCGTCAGTTGAATCCCTATAACGAAGAAACTCTTAACTCTCTTGAACTTGGTGTTAAAGCAACGCTGCTCAATGGCGCGATGCAGTTGAATGCCGCGGCATTTACCTACGACTATCGAGACAAGCAGGAGCAAGATCGAGCTGTAACCTTTGTCGGTAATATTTCTGGCCTCACTAACATCTCGAAGTCTGAAATTGACGGCTGGGAATTGGAAATGCACTGGTTACCCACCGACAATTTTTCAGTCGACCTGGGAATCGCCTGGCTGGATACGAACATCGAGAAGTTTAACCAGGTCGATACGGCAAACAGTGCGTGGCCGGATATCGTCTATATGGACGGTTCAGGACAGGAACTGGCCCAATCACCTGAGTGGCAGTATAACGGTACGGCTACCTATGAGTGGGCGTTAAATGACAACTTCATTATGTCTATTGCTGGCGATTTATCGTACAAAGACGATACTCAGGGGTTGCGTACGCAGGTTTACTCAGAGGATTATCTGATCCTCAGTGCACGTGTAGTGCTCATGCCTCAAGATGGCCAGTGGCGTGCAATGCTCTGGAGCCGCAACGTTACTGACGAGGACTATTTTCCATCAGCGCACACTGGCGGTAACGGCCCCTATGTGCGGCGTATGGGTATGCCACGAACGGTTGGCGTGACACTCGATTACAACTTCTAACTCTGACTCGTTATCGGGTGGCTTTCCAGCCATCCGGTGATGACTATCTTTGGCAGGAATAATTGGGGTCGGAGTAAAATTTACATTTTTATTACATGGCCTGGAGCAAAAGGCTAAAGGCTTCATCGTCGCAAGCTTACAGATACTCGCTGTTGCCACGGTGATACGTGAACTTCATTAGTTCAGGTTCGCTGTTCGATGCCAGAAAGGCCTGGAGTTATACCTGTCGGAAGACCGGCTCTCGTTATCCAGCGTGGCAATAACAGACAAATTTGTTTTGGGGTCTGATAAGTTTCGACTTCTTGAAGAACTGACGGGACTACCACGGTCTTTTCGGAAGCGTGGCCGTAAACCAAAGACGAAATTGTAAATTTTACTCCGACCCCAATTATTGCAGCGTCTCAAAGCGCTGGAGATGCCGGTCGGTCAATTCGTGTTTAAGCATCCACTGACCGGAGAGCAGTTACTGCAGACAATCCAGTTGAAGACTCACGTTTGATCTCCTCTGGTTTCCATCCACTCATAAATCACAGGTAGTAAAATCAGGGTGAGTATTGTGGACGAGATTAGCCCACCTACGACCACAGAAGCTAATGGTCTTTGGGTTTCCACACCTACTCCACTAGAAATCAACATAGGTACAAGCCCCAGAATCGCGACACTTGCTGTCATCAGTACGGGTCGGAGTCGCATTTCAGTGCCTCGCCGCACCGCCTCATTGACCGACATTCCCCTGTCACGCATTTCGTTGATGAAGCTCACCAAAACTATACCGTTCAACATCGCGACGCCAAAGACAGCAATAAAACCGATAGCTGAAGGCACAGAGATGTATTGACCCGTCAGGAACAGGGCAAGCAGTCCACCAATCGTCGCAAAGGGCACATTAGCGATAATGAGTATCGCATATTTGATCGAATTAAATGCGGTATACAAGAGCACGAAGATAAAGAATATTGTAAGTGGAACAATAGTCGACAAGCGGGCAAGTGCCCTCTGCTGATTCTCAAAAGCACCTCCCCATTCAATCCAATAGCCGGGTGGCAAGTCGAGTTGTGATTCAATCAATCGGTTAGCGTCTTGTACGAACCCGTCTACATCCCTTCCTCGAACGTCCATTTGAATTGTGGCATAACGTTGCAACTGCTCACGCCTCACAAAGGAATAGCCTTCTGCCACAGTCACTTTCGCGACTCGCGATAGCGGAATTATCGTGCCACTTGCGGTCTGAATGGGGATACGCTGAATAGACTGCACTGAAGATTTAGATTCATCCTGAAGCTGAACGGTGATATCAAAACGCTTCACCCCATCAATCAATGTTGACACTGGTTCGCTACCTATGCCTGTGCGAACGAGGGTGAGCACCTCATCTGCGTTCAACCCGTATCTTGCCAATTCCTTTCTGTCCACCTCAATTCGAATCTGAGGTTTTCCAGCATTAGCTTCTAGCGATAAATCTGCGACCCCGTCCACCTGAGCAATAATATCTTTAACTTCTTTGCTTAAACGATCTAACTCAAGTAGGTCTTCACCGTAGATTTTCGCAGCGAGCGTAGCACGCACCCCAGAAATTAGTTCCTCAACCCGCATTTGAATAGGTTGCGTAAACGCAATCACAGCAGTGGGGACAACTACCTCCAATTTCTCTCGCATCGCTTCGGCAAGCTCTGGAACGGTGCGGTCAGACTCCCATTCATCTTCGGGGTTCAACTCAGTATAGATTTCCATGTAGTTAACATCCGCAGTTTCTCCTTTTTCTGCCCGACCGATCATCGCAACGGTGGTTTTCACTTCTGGGAATTCTGCCAGGGCTAGTTCGATATCTTTGGAAACTTGAATCGACTGATCTAGCGAGGCTGAGGGAATGGAAGTAACTCGCCACATGATGGAGCCCTCCTGCAACTGCGGCATAAATTCTTTTCCCAGAAAAGGAAATAGCGCGAGGCTAGCGACTAACAGTCCTGAAGCGGCACCAACAACAAGCTTCTTATTTGCTAATGACCAGTAAAGCAGGGGCAAGTATCTGCGTTTGATAGCAGCGACTAACCAAGTATCTTTCTCTTCTTTTGGCACCAGAAGGATTGCAGCGAGCACTGGAATTAACGTAAATGTCAGTACCAAGGAGCCTGCCATCGCAAAGCTTATGGTGAATGCCATCGGTTTGAATAATTTTCCTTCTAGCCCCTCCAGTGCGAACAGAGGTAGAAAAACAACGATGATAATCATGATGGCGAACGCGATAGGATTAGCGACTTCTCGCGCTGCAGTCAAAACAGCAGCCGTTTTATCGACCGGCTCACCTGACTCCTTGCGCTCTGCCATTATCCGAAATGCGTTTTCCACCATAACTACAGCACCGTCCACCATCATGCCGATACCAATGGCAAGTCCGGCGAGTGACATCAGGTTTGCTGACAACCCGGCTTCAAGCATAAATATGAATGCAATAAGCATCGCCAGAGGTAACGCAGTGATCACCACGAGCGCAGAACGAAATTCACCAAGAAAGAGGAACAGCACGATGGCAACAAGAATGGAACCCTCTATCAACGCCGTCACAGCTGTCGCAACGGCCTTTTCAACGAGATCGGTCCTTTCGTAAACAGGAAGTAGAGTGATTCCTTCGGGTAGCGATTTCTTGACGATTTCTACTTTCGCCTTAACCGCATCGACGACATTAGCTGCGTTCTCGCCGATCCGGGAAAGTGTAATGCCAAGTACGACTTCTTTACCGTCGCGCGTTACGGCACCGAACCGCAATGCGGGGCCCTGTTTTATACTCGCTACATCCTTCAGATAGACGGGTATACCATCTTCGACCTTGACGACGATGGCGCCAATGTCCGACTCCCCGGTTACCAGACCCACGCCGCGAACCAGATACTGTTCAGCACCCAGGTTGACGTACTGTCCAGCCACCTGGCGATTGTTCCTTCCTATGACCTCGACAACTTCGCTAAACGTCAACCCATACTTAATCAGATTTAGGGGGTCCAAGATCACCTGGTACTGCCGTTCCTGGCCACCCCAGGAGATCACGTCATCTACCCCCGATGCCGTCCTTAAGATCAGTCGAACATTCCAGTCATGCAGAGTACGCAAATCCATATCAGTGATATCGGCGTTGAGTTGTTCATCTGCTCGCTCAAGTGTGTACCAGAAGACCTGCCCTAAACCCGAGGTATTGGGTCCCATTGACGGAGTGCCATAGCCCTCAGGGATTCGCTCCTGAACTTCCTGGAGTCGTTCCATCACCAATCGGCGAGCAAAATAGATGTCCATATCGTCGTCGAAGTAAACGGTAACGTAAGACAACCCGAACAGGCTAATTGATCGAATCTCCTGAACTCTTGGTAAACCCGCCATGCCGGATTCGATCGGGAATGTCAGTAGCTGTTCTACATCCTCAGCCGCAAGTCCCGGGGACTCTGTGTATATATTGACTTGCGCTGGCGTGACATCAGGAAACGCGTCGATCGGGACAGTCACGACCGCACGCCAACCAAGAAAAGAGATGACGCCAAAAGCTACCAGCACCAGGAATTTGTAGTGCAGCGAGGCTTCAACCAATTTTTCCAGCATGTTACCTCCTAGTGGCTGTGACCTTCGCCTAACGTGGATTTGAGTAGCATTGATTTCAGAAAGAACACACCCTCGACTGCCACCTCGTCCCCTTGAAGCAGCCCGTCAACTATTGTTGTCCGCTCTCCTACTGCGCGACCAGGTGTCACAGCTCGGGGGCTAAATTCGTGCCCTTCCTCGAGAACAAATACAGTTGCGTTTCCATCGATCAGTGTGATTGAAGAATTGGGTACAGAAAGAAACGCTTCGGTCTGTCCCATTGAAATTCTCGCCTCTGCGAACTGGCCGGGATGCATAGTATCTTCAAGATTCTCTATCTGGATTCGTATACCCTGTGTTCTTGTCGTTTCATCCAGACGGTGGTGAATTTGAACGATTGTGCCTTGAACCCAGGACTGTTTGTCTATCGATACCGATGCTGAATCGCCCACCCCGACGTTGTCCAGCTGGGCCGCAAAGGTCTTTGCTTCGACCCACAAGATCGTCTCATCGCTGATTGTGAATAAAACACGCCCAGGCTCAATGAGTTCACCAACTACGAAATCATCCTTTAGGACGGTGCCGGTTTGTAGTGCAACAAGATCAAATTCGCCGTTTGCAGACGCGGGGTTACTGGCTAGCATCATCTCCGTCGCCTGTGATTTTCCCATGCCATAAGCCACCACCCTCGAAAGCGCTTGTTGCTGAGCGACTTCGGCTTCTGTATATCGCTTCTCAGAAACGGCTGCCTTGCCAAGTTTCTTGACGCGCTGCCACTCCCGGCTTGCAACAATCAAATTGCCTTGCGCTTCCGCCATCGCAACACTGGATAGAGTCACGAGTGAACTTGCAGCTTCTACAGAATCGCCCAACTTAACGTGTCGTTTTACAACCTGGGCGGTAATTCGGGGTGTAACTTTCGATGTTGCGTAGGCATTTAGCATCACTTCCGCTGGAACGGTAATCAGCTCGCTAAGCGGACCGAAAGTAACGCCTTGTACGACAACACCCGCGGCTTGACGCTCACTCGAATCTAGTTCAATGAACGAGCTCTCTTCCTCGCCGTGTTCATCGTGATCTTCTTCTGCATAGACGGTTGAGTAAGCCAATGACACAAAGACGAGCAATGTGGATAGGATCCATTTCATTGTGAACGAGTCATCCTGTTCTGGTAATGAATTCATTGAGGGATCTCCAGTTGTAACCATTGATCGATCAGCCCCGAAGCGCTTAGCCATGCCAGCCAAGCCTCAAAGACATCTTGTTTAAGAGAGACCGCTGTCGCTCTGGTATCCAGGGTTTGTTGAACCTGGAGCAAAAATTCGCTTGTGCTGAGCTCTCCAGCTTCCCATAAGGCTTGAAGCTGTGCGGTCTGTGTATCGACGTCCTCTAAACCGGTGCCTTCCCATTCTTTCCAGGCTGAGTAGTACAACAGATAGGTTTCGCTGGAAGTTTCGATTTGTGTAAAGACTCGCCGAAGTTCATCGTCCGCCAGTTGTTGCGCTGACTTGAACTCATGCGTTGCCGCGTCGACCTCATGAGTGAAGTTGTTACGAAAATAAAGCGGTATTGAGAATCCAAAACCAACCAGATCTTCATCTCCTTCTTTTCCAGCCAGGAGGCTTAAAGTGGGGTTAGATTTTGTTTCGCGCTTCCTCAGTTCAATCGTTGCCAATGCAGCGTTTGCACGTCGCTGCGCGGCTATTACCGTCGGAATTTGTACCGCTAGAGATTCTGTCTGGACAGCGGGTAACCCTTGCAGGGACTCGAGTATCGGCCACTGAGTTCTGCTGACATTGGGGTGTATGTAAGCGACTTGTTGTATCGCTTTCTTGACCTGAACTTGTGCGTCAGCATCAGCAACCCGCGCTTCGAAGTAGGCAAGAGATGCGACGCTGAGCTCAACCTGATTCAAGTCACCCTGATCGAAGCGCTGTTTTGCCAGCGCTGCAAAGTCGGACATCACCTTGACGCCTTGATCGGTCAATTTCCTTCTTGCGATGCCAATACGATAACGAATCAATCCGAGGACAAGCTCGCTGGCAAGCGACCTTTGAGTGGCTATGAAGGTGGCTTTTTCAGCGGCTGATTGCATTTCAGCAATACTTGTTCGGGTCTCCCTCGCGTTCCTCCAATCGATGGTCTGAGAAAGACTGACAGAACGATCCTGGGTTTCGCCGTTGTCGGCATCCAAGCTAAGTTCCGGGTTAAACGATGGTTTTGAAGCTGCAAGGACGCTAGATCGACTTGCTTCATATCTCGCTCTTGCAGCAATCATCCTGGGGTTAGTTGCGATCGCGTTGTTCACGAATGCTGCAAGCGCTGGTGACGACGGATCTATCGAGTTTCTTACTGCATATGTACTGCTACAGAACAGCAGGCTCGACAAAAGGAGACAAAGTCTCTGGTGTGCAAAAAACATAATTATTATCCAAACAAAAAGCAGAAACCCTCAAGGACAACATGTCAGAAGGGAGTGAGGTTTTTTAAAAGCTATCGGTTTGATGGTGGGGTCGCGGCGTTTTAACGTTGGATGGGATCATCAGCATTCGACTAGTTACATGATCACTTTCTTGATCAGCGAAGCTGATATCGAATCGAGGCGGCAATCCCGCGCAATGTTGATGAAAACAATGGCTGCAGTGAGAATTTTCCTCGAGACTCGAAGATGGAGCTTCGCTCGAGTGAAGGTGTACTAAATCATCGCCATCATGAGAGGATGCTATACCTTCCAGACTCGCAAAGCCTTCCAGGCTCATCATAATGAAAGATAGAAGAAGGATGCGTGGCAGAAGTGATGACATGGCAGGATCTTACTCCCACGAAGAGAATGTAGCTAGAAGTTTCAATCTCGACAGGTGGTGACGCACCGGACCGTACAAAAATCTCGACTTAGGTAGACAGATTATACTGTTTGCTAACGAAAATGGAGTCGAGAACAATGGATCGCAAAGCACAACACGATATTTCCAGAAAACTAAAGGCCCTAAACCATGCAATGCAGCAACTGCAATATGTACAAAGGAATATATGTCCAAAATTTACAGGTGAATATTTAGCTACATGAAAATCTATTAGTAATTTCCGACGTCAAAAAGATCGTCGATCTCAACTTTTTCAGCATCACGAGATAGAATTAAAACCTCGACACAAATTACATTTTCTTGTGGCCGAAGTAATCGGGGAAGTTTGTTTTAAGATGGTGTTGACTGATAAAGCGCGGGGTGTTTGAACCAGGAAAATGAGACTGTAATTAAATCTGTGTAACTGCCTATCATTGAACCCAGCACTGGGTAAGGATAGGCAACAATGGATAAGAAAGAACTCAAGGCTCTCGCAGAAGCAGCGGCCAAAAATATCAAAACAGAAACCGATCTCAACGAGTTCCGGCAGATGCTCACCAAGATCGCGGTCGAAACAGCCTTAAATGCTGGACTCGATGATCATCTGGGCTTTGCCAAGCACGCGCAGTCAGACACTGACAACAGTCGCAACGGCCACACCAGCAAAACCTTACAAACTGAAGAAGGCCAGTTTGAAGTCGATACACCCCGGGATCGATCTGGCAGTTTTGAACCGCAGCTAGTTAATACGATTACACTCTTTCCAGGGCATCTGGGCGCTCCCAAATACCTCTATGTGTAACCTATGTCTCCGCTATAATCTGTAACCCATGTCTCGGGTTACTCACAGTCGACCCGGTATGAAATCAGTGATGAGCACCAAATGCCCCCCATAGCCCGACGAGACCGGCCCTGTCCATTGACCGCGTCTTAAGGTTGACAATTGGTGGGTGAATTCATCGCCGAAACGGCGTTTGATATCTTCAAGAGGGGCCAGGGTATATGTAGTCGAACACATCATACTTTGCCTCGGCGCGATCCCGGTATATTCGCCGCTTGACCCTTTCTCGTTTGAGTAGCTGGAAGAAGCTTTCAGCCACAGCTTTCTCTTGCAGGTTAAAATTTCTATTCTCGATCACCACCGAACAGGCATTAAAAAGCCCCGCGCAAGCGAGGTTTATTTTTGATGCACAGGTCTTTCATAGCGGCCACTGCCACCATCGCTTTCCTTCCTCAAGGCAATACACAAGATCGCTATTCCAAGCTGCTCGCCCTTGTTTTCCAATCCGTATAGCTCTGGATGATTCCTCTACTATTTTTTCGGCGCGCCTACGCGCTTCCTCCGTTACAGGTAGTCGCCGTCGATGTAACTAGCCTATACTTTCATTGATGCTGCCATTGCTACTGCTATTACTATAGATTTGATGCTCACAGTGCTGCGCCAATTATTTGAATGAGTTCGTAGGCTAGCCATGGGAAGCCGGCTAAGATGATGCAGCCGGCGAACACTGCCAGGGACAGGGTGGCGGTGATGCAGAAGTCTTTCATCTCAATTCTGCCAGTTCATTTTCTATCCGCAGATGCCAAGGCTCTTCACATAGTGTTTGAGTAGACAGGTCGATGGGATACGGATGGCCATACGCCAGTCGCCCCACAAGGACACATTTAACATCATACTGCGGGACACGAATGCTCTTGCCAGTGATATCAAGTCGTTCCTCATCGACCTTACATTCCTCCGCTGATCCGTAGCTAGAGATGAAATCCCAATTGCGCTCCGGTGATAGCAAAAACAGGGTAGTAACTACTGCCGCGTTTGCGTTCATTGATGCTGTCATCGCCAAGCCAGTGTTATTGATTTGATGTTCATGGTTTTGTTCCATTCGGTTTGATCTGGAGGATTTTGTTGCATTCAAATGACAAGACTGGTCATTACGCGCCAAAAACCAGTCACGAAAAGCGACCGAATACTCGGGGGTGCAGGATTTGAGCTTTTAATCTAATAACGACAGGTTTGTGTCACACCAGAGTCACACTAGCTGACAATAGATGCCGCTTTTTCCCAGCATTAGCCGAGACAGGAAATGCACGGGAAGCCCATTCTTGACTTTCTTCGGCTTACCGGCCGCTAACAGACGCTCATAGGTGGCTTTGATTTTCGGGTCGTGTTGGATTGACGACCACATAGACATGTACAAAACCGTTCGGACTTTACTACGACCTCCCGACACCCGTCGTTTGCCTCGGTAGGAGCCGCTGTCCCGATTCATTGGTACAACACCCACCAGGGCAGCGATCTGCTTCCTGTTGAGCTGGCCAAGTTCTGGAAGCTCAGACATGAGAGTGTACGCCACAACCCTACCTAAACCTTTGGCGCTCATCGGTAGATCCCGTTGCTCTCGCCATTGAGGTATTGCCTCAACTAATTTGTCGAGCTTCCGGTCAATACGTTCGACTTCCTTCTGAATCACTTTCAGGATACGTTGAATCGGAGGGTGCACGCTTTTTGGCATACGCAATAATCGATTCTTCTGCATGGTACTCATGTCCAAACATTGCCTGCGCACAGTGATCAAGTCACTGATATCTCGCAGTTTGTCTGGCTTGATTATTGTTAGCGTTGGCTGCAAGGCTTCACCGAAATGGGCAATATCTTGCGCGTCCAGTTTGTCTGTTTTTGCCTACCGCCCGGTGGATCTTGCAAATTGTCTGACTTGCCCTGCGTTACAAACTACGACAGGTAACTTGACACTATGCGCCGCCAAACGAAGTTCAATTCCAGGCGTCCCGTAGCTTCGATCAACACGCGATTGGGTTGATACTTTTGAATTTTGTTTGCTGCTTGTTTGGCTCCCTCCGGGGTATTCTCAACCGAGAAGTAATCGCCTGTCGGACGTACATAAATGTCGAGTTGAGACTGACTAGTATCAATACCGACATTGATTTCTACTTGAGTTTCATTGTTCGTAGGATAAGCTTCTCTAACTTGCGATACGGGCTCGAGGCCCACATGACCATTCGAGTTATGCCTAGCGAGTTTTGCAGCGTTCCTACCTGGCAACGGTCTCAATACAGGACCTGTTAACTGTCGAACTACTGCAAAAGGCCATCGGTGGCCGCCGAAGGTGGGCCTCTATTTACCCATTCTGAGAGAGATCTGAACAGCAGAAATATCACAGGAATCAACCATACAAGTTAACTGACCCCGAGTTCATGCAGCAGTGCCTGTTTGCTATTTTAGAGTGGCAATAATAGTGTTATCGAAACTCGACGGTAATATTTGATATGCAGCCTACAGAAAACAGAACTCATCCCGCCGGCGACGCACTGCAAGAGATACCCACGGTTGATTGGCCTGACCTTGAAAACAACCGCAATAAGTTTTTAGAAGACCTTCGGTATGCACTTTCAGAATGTGGGTTTCTTGTCCTGACCAATGCACCAGGCCTTGATGATGAGTTTCAGCAGCGAGCTTTTCGCGAAGTTCGAGGGTTTTTCGACGCGCCAATGGACATCAAGAAAACGGCACACATTTCCAACACGCCTTACTTTCGGGGTTATACATTGCCAACCCCTGCAGACCGTGGTCACGGTCAGGTGATAGAGAATTTTCAATACAGTTTTGAACAAGAGCCGCTGTGCGCATACGACGATGTGTCTCAACCAATTCACAAGCGTTTATTTCGGGGACCCAACACCTGGCCACAATCGGAATCGATGTCTGGCTTTCGACCGCTGATTGAAGATCTCAACCTTATCTATCATCGCTTGACGCACCAACTTGGAGAACTGATCGTAGAATCACTGGGCGAAGACCCTGCCGAATTTCGCAAATATTTTGACTTCGATGACCCGGATCTCGCAGCGAGTTTGAACCACAACTTTGGCCTGGATGTTTTTTCGGAAAGTGCGCAAAAAGAAGTCCATGCAGCTTATGCAAAATTTGATAGCCAAAACGTGGGGACTCACATTGACGGACCTCCATTCGTTGCCTTGCTGATCAACGACCGCCCTGGACTACAAGTCGTAGCTGGCGAGGGACAGTGGATGGACGCGCCAGTGACATGCAGGACTGCTGAAGGAGAGTACGATGTTCCGGTGATTCCGGGATCCGTGATTGTTAACACTGGCGGGACTTTGATGCATCTAAGCGAAGGGCGCTATTCTGCAACGCTCCATCGTGTGAACACGACCTTGATTCCCGATGGCGAGACGCGCATATCAATGCCTTACTTCCTGATTCCAAAGATGGAGGGCGATCTGGTGCCATTCGGCAAGTCCGCGGCATCGAATACAGGCGTCGCAGGCTATAAAGCTGGGCGTGATCGTGGCGCAAATGCTTGTGTCAATCGCATGGGGACCTTCCCACAAGTCACCCGTCGTTGGTGGCAGGAGGACTTCAAGGCGTTAAGCGAAAATCAGCGCGAAGAAGTGGAAGCAGAAACAGCTGCTGCCTATAAGCTGGCCGCGGAACGAGGCAAGCGCTATCAAGAAAATTCCAGCAATGAACAATCATAGTTGGGTAAGGGCTACGTCGCTAACGATAGTCTATACCTGAGGTTATAGTCGCGACATTTCCCGTTCCATCGAGCAAGTTACCTAACTCATGACGCAACACCCTACTGAAGATATTTCACCCGCTGCTGAGGCCTACGTTTGGGGATTCCCCTTGGCATCAATACACCGTACCCGTTTGTTGCTCTGCTCAAAGACCGATACCGGCACCATGAATCACATAGATGATCTGGCCACGCCCAACGATCGAGCCATTGTGGTGCCAAACAACGACACGCTGTACTCATCCGCCTGGTATGACTTGCGTCACGGCGACCTGACGATTGATGTACCGTCAATGGATCACCCCGACAGGTACTGGAACGTGATGATCCTTGATGCGTACACCCACGTTGCTTACGTCTGCCGTCGCCATCACGGCGTGAAAGGCACTCGTGTCCAGGTGACATTCGACCCAACAACACCACCGTCGAACGATGACACCGATCTCGTGACGATCGGCACACCAACCGCCTGGGTCATTATCCGCATGCTGGTTGAGTCACCAGAAGACATCACTGCAGCGCGCGTCCTGCAACGTGCCATTAGGGTGACAGCACCCTCGTCACATCCGAACACCCGAACTGAACGCGCCGGTCGCGCCACCGCTATTGCGAAGTCCGGCGCTGAGTTTTACACCGAACTAAAGCGCTATACAGAACTTGATCCACCTGCACCCTGGCACCCGCAACTGTCAGCAGAAGCGCAGTCGATTATCGATGACCCATCCAGCTTCTCGACGGATGTGCTAACCGCAGGGGTCCAGGAAGGTGAGAAACTGATTGTTGGTCTCAATGTTTCTGGCACAGTCAGAGAAAATGGATGGAGCACAGGGCGAGACGCCACAGGGTTTGGAGGCGATATACTAAAACGTGCAGTCGGTGCAAAGTTTGGACTTGGCGGTCACCAGGCTATCGAAAATCGATCCTATACTGCTCAAAGTGATTCAGAAGGAAACCGGCCGGATGGTAGTCGGCCGCTTCAGATGCGATTCGAGGCCGACGCCATGCCACCATGCAATGCGTTCTGGTCGTTAACAGCCTATGGCACAGACCTTTACCTGGTTGAAAACGAAATCGATCGCTGGTCAATCAGTGATCGTACGCCAGGGCTTGTTTACGATGATGATGGTAGTCTGACGATTCTTATAAGCGCCGAACGACCTGCCAAAACCGCCAATTGGCTGCCCGTCCCGAACGGTCCCTTCTTGCTGGGTATGCGAGTTTATGAGGGGCAGAGAGAAGTTATCGCTTGCGAGTGGTTTCCACCGCATCTGACGAGCCCAATAAACTAAAGAGCCAGCGCAGTGCTGGCCCAGGGTGGCGACGGCGAACTCACCACATCACGCTACTGCGGAGTACAATATGAAGGTGGTGGAAGGTTAGCGGTTGCCGTTTTCGCCGCTGGATCGTGCCCTACCTGGCGTTTATTTCTCAGCTACGATTCGCCAGTTAAGGTCGGCAATCTTGGCTTTTTCAGCATCGGTCCAGGCCTGGCCACCTTTTTGAAGCAGGTCAAGCGACTCTTCGACCCAGGCTGGCATCATGCGAATGGCCTCAAGGACTCTGACAACTCTGCGTACGAGCAAAATTAAATCACGTTTTTGCTCGCAAATAGGCCAGGCTTCACTTTTTGACGGCGCCGAAACAAGAATCTTAAACCCTGCTCCTTCTAATGCGGCACACACATCCGCCGGATACATTGATTGAGTCGCCGCCAGTGTTGGCAAGTAGGTTTTGTGCAGTGTGGCATGCTCCTGGTTATTCCAGTCGAAATAAGGCGAAAGCAAGTACTCGGAACAGGCGTAGCGAGCACCAGGTTTTAGCACTCGGTACATTTCTCTGGCATGGTCATCAAGCTCATTTTTTTTGAAGAAGGGCCAAACTGCCTGAAAGGAGAAACAGCCATCGAAACTCGCTGATTCAAAATCAAGCGGGTCATGATGATTGCCTTCTTTAAAGTGCAGTCGATCACTCATATTGGTTTCTACGGCCCAGTCGATGGCGCTTTCAATCTGGTTGGGATCGATGTTATAGCCGGACACCTGTCCACCGGACAGGGTGGCAAAGTGATGCGCTATTCTGCCTCGGCCACAACCCATATCCAACAGGTGGGATTCCTCAGGCTTATTCAGGTTTAGCTCTTCGAACACCGTCTTCTCGACTAACAACTGATTACCATACAGACCCTGGGAATCATCAATCTGTGGCGGGATATAGAGCTTCTCCAGGTCGAATACCGAAAGCAGATTATTTAACACTTTATAGTAGTCCGCGACAGCCTTGGTCTCATCCTCTGTCGACGTCTCTTCGCCATCTTGCATACGCTGAAAAAACCTATAGGCGTTGATGCAACCTTGTTTATCTTCATCGGACAAAGTGATCAGGCGCTTGATTCCGACCAAGGAAGTTTTAATTCTGTACCAATTCATTGTCTTCGCCCTATGTTGTTATTGTCAGCAGGTACTAAAGTAATGAACCACCCTGTTAATCAACCTTGGAGTATAGTACGAATTAAGCACGTTTCTGCGTTGCTTGGTAAGTATCCCCCAGCCTCCCCGCCGCGCGTTTTTCTAACAATCGGATAAAAGTTGTGCCAGATGATCGAACAGACCCATTGGTGCAGTCAGCGACAAACAAGTAGCACCGCTTAAGCTGATATGCCGCCATCTATTACGAGCTCGGTACCCGTGATATAGGATGCTTCGTCACTGGCCAAAAACAGAACACCATTAGCAATATCCCGAGGATAACCGACCTTACCTGTTGGCACGCCCAGCTCTGCCATGGCTTCAACGTCAACTGCATTCTCACCCTCTGAAAAAAATTCGGGGTTCACCTTTGTCCAAATAGGTGTATCGATGATCCCGGGATGAACAGAGTTAACCCTTATTGGCCAGCGCGACTCGGCACATTCCAGGGCGACGCCCTTGGTAAACAAACGCACACCACCTTTAGTGGCATTGTACGCAGAAAGGCTCGCAGCGCCTTTGAGACCTGCCACAGAAGACATATTAATGATCGAGCCTGAACCGCTATTACGCATCGCTGGGATCGCGTGCTTAACACCCAGAAATACACCATCAAGGTTGATCGCTTGTTGTCGTTGCCAATTTTCAAGCGACATGTCAACAATACTACCGGCAATACCAATGCCCGCGTTGTTAACAAGGATGTGCAAGCCATTGTGTTCCCGAACAGTTTGCTCGATCACATTAATCCAGTCTTGTTCACTGGTCACATCGTGGGTAAGAAACTGAGCATGATTGCCTGCTGCGGTAATCACATCAGCACACTCACGGCCCATGGCTTCCTGTATATCAGTGATCACGACGGTAGCACCTTCCTGAGCAAGCAATTCTGCGCAGCTACGACCTATTCCTGACGCACCTCCTGTGACGATAGCAACTTTCCCGGTAACTCGACCCATAAAACATATCCTTCTGATGTGTTGTAGAAACTCGACATAAGATAACCGGAATCCACCTATGATGATAATTCCTTGACGCTTCTTTACCTGTAGCGGCACTAACAGCATAAAGTAGCTCGGTCATGGGGTTAACATGAATCCCTCGCCCGAACTGATCGCCCCTGATACTCAGGGTCGCTGTGATTGATAGTGGCGTTCAGCTATCAGATTCTTGAGATTCTTGCTTTGTACCATGGCACTGGGTCGGTAGATCAAGGGTTGGATTACGGTCAAAGAAGCCGACGGGGACTAGGTGAAAGCCCGTGTATTCAACCGGCATCACCGGCCAGTCTTCTGGCCTGGGTACGTGAGTTAAGGCAACCGTGTGCCACATCACCAGATCACAATGGCTGATATCGCGATTGTTCCTGGTCAATTCCGGTAAACCACCTTCTCCGTGGTGCATCACCGTATGCTGCCCCGCTGCGCTTTGCTCTTCCTCTGCGTAAGGGGTAGCCCAAAGGTGGTGAAGGCCAAATGCTCCGCGTCGGCCCACCTGTGATTCTGGTCTTGCAAACAGGGAAGGAGACGCTGCCGGCAGTAACTTATAGGCAACCGGCACGCCCAGGCCATTCAGTTTTTCAGGATTGGTCACTTTCCAATGGCGACTTGTTTGCGGTGCGATATTGCGCTTCGCGGAGTGTTCATCGGTAAGGTGCCTGCTAACAGAACAGAACTGGCTACCATCAGGGTTATTTTCACCCAATGGCATAACGTCGATCTCACTTTCGTACAAAGAATTGTTGCCGCCATCGAGTTCCCAGTCGAGACGAAAGCAAAATAGGTGCTGGTGCACTGGTGAAGCGAGGCCATCAGCGATCATCGGCGCTTGGGCTGCATTATGCGTTTCAGGTGTCACCGCGCTCACACCGACGATACCTGTCAATTTGATTTCCATTTGAATGGTGCCATCCAGGTAGAGGTACCAATAAAAGCCGTAGTCATAGTTGCCGATGGTGAAGATAGAACTGATAACCAACCTACGGGAACGCCGTACTTCACTTACCTGTGACACCGCGTCAGTGTGTTTCCACTGAATGCCATAGTCCTCCTCATGCATACAGATGGCATTCTCCACCGTTTTCGCCTTTCCATCCCAGGTCACCTGGTGAATATCAAAATATTGAATTTCCCCAAGGCAGTCACATCCCAGTTTAAGGCTGTTAACCAGGGTGCCCATGTTGTATTCGCTGGCGTCCAGAACGTGTTTCCAGCTATGCATATTGTCTGCGTCGCCATAAGGGACAATCATTTCTGACAAGGCCGCACGATATAAAACAGGCCTACCCTGAAGGCTCATCTGGTGGAGTACCAGACCATGAACAGGGTGAATAGAGACTCTTAAGTCATATCCCTGCCACTTCACACGATAGCCTTCAGTTGTAAAGCTTGCGCCTTCGGGCTGCGTGATATCGAGCGATTTTAGGTCAGTTCTGGTTTTCTCCTGATGGGCTGAATCAAATCGACCAGAGGAAGGCGGCATCGGGATCACACCGGTATCTTCTACGTGCACCACTTTCCCTGCGGTCACATCCAGATGGGCGATCAAGCCGTGTATCGGTCGGGCATAACCATTGTCAGTAGCATCTTCTTTAAGGAAAGCGATACAGCGAAGCGCCCTGTGGCCATCAGGGATGTCTGGATGGGCGTAGCCCCCAGCAGGCCAAGGGTCTACTTGAATCAATTCCAAATCAGCCTTCGTGGTGGTGGCGATGCCCCTTGCGGCAACCCTGTCCAGCCACGCCTGGCAGCTTTTGGTCAGTTGTATCGCTAGACCCAGGTCAGCATATCCATAAGCAACCTGTGCGCCCAGAGCCAGTCGATTGACAGATTTAAGCGCACCTGCGGTTAGGTCTATTTCTGCTTCAAAGCCACCATCAGGTTGGGAGTCAATACCCATGAGCTTCACGCTGCGTGGGCATTGGTCACCTTTTCTTAGCAAGTGTTTAGCTGGCTCCAATCGTTCAATCGAGCAGAAGAAAGCCTGCTGATCGGAATGACCCGCCCTGAAATGCAAGACGGCCGCCTCAATTTCAGCAGCTGACAAAGGGTCTAGTGGATGATGCATACGATCGCGCCTTTAAAATCCAAATATACAGTCGGGGGGTAGCAGACCACGATAAGCCATAAGCCGTCCAATGCATTTTTTAATGAAGTCAGCGAGGCGACCGCAATATCACGTCCTGCGTTGACCAGGATTTCAAACGTGCCGGATTACAACACGAATACGAAAACGATCGGTGCTCTGTGTGGTTACTTTGAGATAGCGCCTGGGGAGTTGCTCAAGAGAGTGCAATGCCCTCAGTCGTCTGCATCTGCTGGCTTTGTCGATACAACCAAGCCACGCAACTTGCTATATTGGCCCTTTATTCTTCCTATTCGCAAAACAAGCCAACCTTAAACATGATGCTCTGCAAGCTACCTTATGCAGATGAGTTTTTGATGATCAAAGGAAAAGAGGATAGCGAAGCTAACCATACGGATGAAGAAACTAGGCGCCGGGACGCCTGTAAGCCATCAGATTCGCCGTTACAGCCATTGACCATCCAGAGGATCACAAAGTTACCGCGAGTGCAAAGCCGGTTGCAACCGCAGCATCAACTGCATTACACCTTTCTGCAATAACTCCCTGCCCACTTCACTGGCAATAGCTCGCTGGCTCACCACCATGCCATCACGCGCGATGGTCGGATGATGAATAGTATTATATCTAATGATCGCATCACCTTGCGGGGTAGCGGCCTGAACCGCTACAGAAACAAGTGTGATCAGAACGGTTACCGAAAACTGATGAATAAATTCTTTAGCTTTTTCAATAGCGTAACTCCGCCTCAAAATAGGGTGTAGCTGATTAATGCATACATCACTGCAGCAACTGTCGCGGCGACCACTGCCAGAGGTAGTTGTGTAGTCACGTGATCCATCAAGTCAGAGCCGCAAGCTAATGCGGATAGAATAGTGGTATCAGAAATAGGTGAACATTGATCTCCGAAAACCGCACCTCCCATCACGGCACCAAAAGATAACAGGATGAAAGTCGGGTCAGGCGAAATCGCGAACGCCAGAGGCAGTGCAACCGGAAATACAACGGCATAGGTGCCCCAAGATGAACCGATAGAGAATGCAACGACCATGCAAATCAACATCAGTAAACTAGGCAATATATAAGGCATCTCCTGCAACCAGGCCAAGGTCGCGCCAACAACGAAACCTGAGGTACCTAACTTCTCAGATACAGTGGCCAGTGTTAGGGCCAAACCAAGCACAATAGCACCGACCGTAACACCTTTGATGCCAGTCACTATGGCATTGAATGCGACATCAATGGGTAAACCTTTTATCGTGCTTACTATGAATGCCGCAACAACCGCTAAGCCAAAACCTTCAAACACCATCGGTGAACCCCCTGCGATCCACGGCACAATGCAAAACCCCATGAGCACAAAGATCGGCGTAATAAAGTCTATGATTGAAGGCGAATAGCCTGGATGAACGTTAGCGTCAGTCAGTTCAGTCGCACTGATCGGCGAAGCATGAGCAGAATCCAGTTCGCCTGACTCCTGCACTCTCGCCACTACTTTTGACATCGGTGAACCGAGAAGAGGTAGTTTATCCAGCGCAAACAAGAGAGTCATTGCGACGGCTATCCAAGCATAAAAGTTGTACGGTATTGCCTGGAAAAATAATGTGATGCCATCAGCTTCCGAGTCTATCATTCCTGCCATGGGCTCAATTGCGATCAACCCTGCGATATAAATTGGCCAAACATTAAAAGGAATGATTGTTGCTACCGGGGACGCAGTTGAGTCCACAACGTAGGCTAACTCTTCATGGGCCACCTTGTGCTTGTCAGATACCGGCTTAACGGTGGTGCCAGTTAACACTGTGCTGATGGTTCCACCTTGATGAAAGACAATACCCATAACCCAAGCAAATACTTTTGCTGACACTCTCGACTTAACAAATTTCTGCGCCATGGCTTCACTGAAATATCTTGCGCCACCGTTAACGTTCCACAAGCCAAGCAACCCACCCAATGCCCAGAGATAAATCAGTAGAATTTGCGCGTACTTTTCACTGCCAAGACTAGGTACCAGAAAAATTTCAATAATATTGAGCTGGCCAATGACGAGGCCTCCACTGAACACGCCTAACAATAATGCCAACAACACGTTCCGGGTGGCGAAACAGATTGTTAAGGTAACCAATGCGGGGAGGAGTGACCACCATCCATAATGAGCTCCAACAAGCTGCGGTCTAAACTGCCAAACAAGTACACTGATCAATAATCCGACGGCAAGAACGATCACAGCTGAAATATTAATGGAGCTCGATGATTTCATTGGAATTGAGTCAATTGAAGATCGTTGATCAGATCATACGTCTGGATCATTGCGGCAGCAAACACACCTGCGGATGACTCAATCATCTCGCGATCTGTCTCATCGCCAACTTCATAGGTAATCGCCGGGAAACCAAACCATTGTAGATGTAGTTTTTGGCGTTCGGTTGGTCGCTACTTGTCGCCTGTGGCCGAAACGGATACGTCTCGCTTTTCTTTGCCTGGTCAAACCAAACCTGTGTGAAATCGTGGGGCGTGGTCGGCAGATCATCAGCCTGAATATAAAACACGTTTTTGGCTGTGGAATGAAAATCCAAGAACAAACTGATGTGTTTGCCATCATTCACGAGTCTGTCCACCAGGTCCCGCACCGCCGTCGTCTCTGGCTGCTCAAGTGTTGCTGTTGCCGATGCAGTAACCGGCAACGCTACTGCATCGCAAATGCTGTCTAACAGCAACTAAGACGACGCTCCCGACTTGAACCCTCATCCAATTTGCAGTTGCTAGCGCTGGCCGACAATTCAATTGGGTAGCAGCAAAAATTGCAAATACTCTAACCCGCTCACCCATTGTTGATGAAAATTAATCCTGCATGACCATTTACCATTTCTCGACCCACGGCCTGAGTACAACCTCATGCGTCCACGTCGAGCGATGCTGACGATGTAACTGTAAGTAGGTCTCGGCAATAAATTCAGGGTCTGCCATGTTGTCGGCCTCAGCGGTGCCGGCCAATCGGTGTGCTCGAGAACCATCTTCCTGAGTCCAACCAATAGCCGCATCAATTGGCACATTGGTGACATGAATCCCTTGCGGCATCAATTCCCGTGCCATGCTCTGCGCCAAGCCCGCCTTGCCATGACAAGCGGCAGCAAATGCGCCACTGTTTGGATACCCCTTTAACGCTGCGCTGGCATTGGTAAAAATGATGGAACCCCGCCCTCTTTCACCCAGCTCATTCTGTAGTAGACATCTCGCCGCCTGCTGACCCACCAGAAAAGCGCTGTAGACAGAATTCTTCAAGGTATCAAGCACGTCAACAGCCGCTGCTTGTGTGATGGGTTTTCGAAATATCTCTCGGGTTCTGCCATCAATGTTATGCACAACCAGGTTAGGATTTCCCAACCTCTCAACAACAATGCCAAACAAATCTACGACCGATTGTTCATCGGCAGCATCGCAGGCAACAAGTAAAACCCCGTGCGTCTTTTCAAGCTCCCTGAGCACTGGCTTATCTATATTTCTGGCTGCGATGGCAACTTGCATACCTTCCCTCACGAACACTCGCGCGCAACTAGCGCTGATCCCCGGGCCACCACCGACAATCACTACAACTTCCTGCTTCATCACCATAGTCTTCTCCCACGCTCTTTCACATTTATATAAATTTCATCAAAAACTAACTCATTGATCTGCCCCGGTCTCAGCATAGTTGTCGCGTGCACTGCCCAGTTAACCTGTCTTCCTTAAAGAAAGTGGTGCTTGAGTGGGACTGCAGTTTTTCATTCTGACCCATAGTAAGTTTGGAGTAGTCAGAATACCCCTGATTGAGATGCAACGATCGCCGCCAGTCCATGAATAACGTTAACTTGCCAGTACCTTAGAACCAGCTAGATGGCCGTAGCTTTGGTGCACGAATTCCAATCGAGTCATTCGTGAAAAAATTTATTCGACAATCCATCTAACGTTTATCGAACTCGATATAAAAATCATGTATGGGCAAAAAGAACATACTGAAGTTATGTACTGGCATGGATAACCGCCTGGGTAACGGCTTGGGTAACGGCTTCGATAAGCGAATATTGTCCACCCGCTGAATGATATCGCGAAAAGAGCTCATCATTTCCTGACGCGCCAGCAGCGCACCATGACTAGCGCACCTGCGGGTATTATCGTACCTGATATCTCAACGTCTGGGGTTGCCTGTCGCATGAGAAACTGTCCCGGACTTTCCCATCGCAATAGCTCCTCTACAAACAGTTTCAACAGCGAGATAACGGGCGGAAGAGCACCTCTATAGGCCAAGCTCTTTCGCAAACGAATCGCGCATCACAAACTTCTGCATCTTGCCGGTGACTGTCATCGGAAATTCGTGCACCATTTTGATGTACTTAGGTATTTTGAAGTGGGTAATCTGGCCGCTACAGAATTGCCGGACCCCATCCTCAGACAGGTTTGCGCCTTCCTTTAACTGAATCCAGGCGGCAACCTGTTCACCGTACTTTGCATCGGGAACGCCAAACACCTGGATTTCTTGAATATCAGGATGTGTGTAAAGAAACTCCTCGATCTCTCTTGGATAAACATTTTCACCACCGCGGATAATCATGTCCTTGATCCGACCTGTGATTTTTACAAAGCCATCGGCGTCCATTTCGCCCAGGTCACCTGAATGCAGCCAGCCCTCGACATCAATCGTATCCGCTGTTCTTTCAGCATCGTTCCAGTAACCCTGCATCACACCATAGCCGCGCGAGCACACCTCGCCGGTTTCGCCGAAAGCTGCGATAGCACCATCTTCTGTAACTATTTTCATTTCCCAGTTGGTATGTGGTCGGCCCACTGTTGTGACCCGGCGCTCAAATGAATCTTCTATCGCCGTCATTGAATTCAACGGGCTGCATTCCGTTTGACCATAGCCGATGACAATTTCCGTCAGCGCCATGTCACTGATCAGGCGCTTCATCAGTTCAATGGGGCAGGTTGACCCAGCAATGATGCCGGTTCGAAGTGTGCTCACATCGAAGTCAGTAAATGTGGGCAGATCCAATTCAGCAATAAACATCGTCGGCACACCATGCAGTGCTGTGCATTTTTCGTCCTGTACGGCCTGCAATACTAATTCCGGATCAAAGACCTCGCAGGGCAATACCATGGTGGCGCCATGCGCAACGCCAACGAGTGTACCCAGGACCATACCGAAACAGTGATACATTGGCACAGGAATACATAGAATATCCGCCGGCGAAAAATGCATGCTCTTACCCGCGTGGTAGGCATTGTTCAGAATATTGGTGTGGGTCAGCGTTGCCCCTTTGGGCGTACCCGTTGTGCCGCTGGTGAACTGGATATTGATGGCGTCACCCGCCTGCAATGTCGTCGCGAGTTCATTCAAGCGAGAAGTCTCGTCTTTGCCTCCCATCTGGCTTACAGCCTCAAAATTAAACATGCCGTCCGAGGATTCGTCACCCATCCGGATTACTATTTCAAGTTGCGGTAGCTTTTTGGATTCCAGTCGTCCAGGTTCACAATGAGCTAACTCGGGGGCAAGTTCTTCCAGCATTTTGAGGTAGTAGCTGGTCTTGAAACTCTCTGCGGCAATAATGGCCTTGCAGCCTACCTTATTGAGCGAATACTCCAGTTCGTACAACCGGTAAGCCGGGTTGATACAGACCATGATCGCGCCAATCTTTGCCGTGGCGAATTGCGTCACGACCCATTCATATCGGTTGGGCGACCAAATGCCGACCCTATCACCCTGTGCAATGCCGAGCGCCAGCATTCCGGTGGCGAATCGATCGACTTCTGCAACGAATTCAGCATAGCTCCAGCGGATGTTTTGATGCGAAACAATCAACGCAGGGTGATTCGGGTTGTTTGCCGCCACACTGTCCAGATGTTGTCCTATAGTTGACGTCAGCTGCTCACCAGACGCCCCAGTATATTTCGCTTCACTCATTAAATGTGTACCTCGCCCTTAATTATCAAACCTATTCGTTGTGTCATGATCTTACCGTAAGCAAAATGAACAATAGTGCCCCAGCAACCTATTTGCTAAACCTACTTGCTAAACCTACTTGCTAAACCTACTTGCTAAAATAGTGCCCATTAAGGGGCGACATCGAAATGAACTCCGATCACCATGAATGCTAGCAGTGCGGCGAAGCTGGCTCAAGCTAAGGTGTTTCTGAATTGGAAGTGTTTTGCTGACCTTTATACAATTCAGCTGGGCCACTTTTGAGCACTTCCCAGCCAATCTCGGTCTGGCCCAACTCCGCTGCAATGTAAGCAGAATTGCCAGTGATGGTAATGCTAAAGTTCATGGTTCGTTGCACGAGTGCAGCCAGGGCCTGAACGTCGGTCCACTGAAGTCGATAAACCCATAAGTGCAGGTTGATCAATTTCTTTTCCAATTGACCCCACCATACATCCGATTTTGTATTTAGGCTGTAAATCTTGACGTTCTTCGATGCACGAACCGATTTTTTGATTCGATCGAATGACGGTTCACCAATCTCTACCCAAAGACAAAGCTGACCGTCCAGTGTGTGTTGCCAGAGATCAGGCTCATCGGTAGCGCTGACGCCCCTGGTAAACTCCAGTTGTTCATGTGCGTCGATGCAGTAGGCCAGGACCCGAGCCATCATTCGTTCAACAGATTCAGAGGGGTGTTGTGCCACAGTCAAATTGAGGGTCTGGTATTTACTACGTTCCAGATCAGACAGGTCAATGGTCATTTTATAGATCGTTGGTTTTAGCGCCATGGATGCTGTTCGCCTCGGCTAATTATCAAACAAGTTTGTCAGTCGTTTCTTAATGTCACTCAACGACTCAAGATATTGGCGCTGATCAGAAAAGATGAACCAGCGCTCGTTACTATAGTTCGCACTACTATGATTCTCATTGCAGATCCGGATGGTGGATTCAGTGACAAGGCTAACATCACGCTCAAAGGGGTTAGTCAGGTGGCATAAGTTCGCGGCGATGGACAATAGAGACCATTGTCGGGATTGTATCTAATCTTAGCCATCAAGGTTGCCGCGCAGCTCGTAGCGTAACGGTTAGCGCTGCCACATCCCCATTTTCAGTGCTCCTGCAGTGATGACCCCATTTGCGACCATGGCAATGCCGCTGGCCAGATAGACCATATTCAGTGAAGCGTCATATCCGTACAGCAAAACAGCACCACCGCCAATCCCGATCATAAGGCGCACTGCGGCTGCGATCAGTGGCCAGGTCATACGACCTGCCCCCTGGGAAGCAAAAAACAGGGACAAGCCGATGCCCTGAAAAGCAAAAAATGGACCCACATATTGCAGGTAGCCCTTGGCCGAAGCCAGCGTCTGAACGTCGTCGGTAAAGATTGAAGCCCAGGCTTCCGGCCAAAGCGCGACTGCCAGACCACCGATACCGGTGAAAAAGGCGGCAGTACCTGCGCCAACCCAACCGATATTCACGGCGCGTTGAACCTGACCCGCACCGAGATTGACGCCTACCAATGCATTCATTGAAACACCGATGCCGAACACCAGCGGGATAATCAGAAATTCAATGCGAGAACCAATGCCGTAACCGGCGAGAGCGGCTACGCCGAATGACCCGACAAAAATATTGAGACCACTGAGTGTGCTGACGGTCAATATGGGAGAGATCGAGGACGGCAGCCCAACGCGAAGTATCGATGCGAACAGGGAAGGCTCTAACTGCCTGGCCGACCAACGAAGCTTTAAAGGCGACCGGTCTTGCAGTAAACCGCGTACTAACAGGATGTTGCTGAAGGCAGCCACCGCAATCACTGAAACCGCTGCGCCAGCAATACCCAGACTGGGTACGCCAAACCAGCCAAGCACCAGCGTCCCGGAAAGTGGAATCTGGATAAAAGCACCAAGAAACATCAGCATGGCCGGGAACTTCATGTTTCCCATCCCTCGATAGACAGAATTAAGCAGCGCCATGCTCCAGATCAGCGGACAGCCGCTGAACAGAATGACAGCATAAAGGCGAGCCTGTGCCAGCACAGCCGGGTCGTTACTCATCAGGCTGAGCAGGGGTTCGAGTGCAACCAGCACTAATATGAGGAAGCCAAATCCGGCAACAAGGGCAATGGCCAGGGCATGCCAGATCAATCGTTCTGCGGTATCTGTGTTATGAGCACCCATGGCCCTGGCAACAGCGCCAGTGACGCCACCACCCATCGCGCCATTGGCCAACATCTGCGTCAGCATGAGAAGCGGAAACATTAACGCCATCGCTGCGAGGGATACCTTGCCCAACTGCCCGACGTACCAGACTTCAGTCATGTTGACCGTTGCCTGCACAAGGAAGGCAGCAGCATTAGGACTCGCCATCTTAAGGAGCAGGGGCAGTAGTGGCGCTGTCAGTAATTGGTTTGTGCGGTCTGCTGCAGGCGTGCTCATTGCTTATCAGGTCATTGGGCGAAAGTCGTAGAGTACGCTATAGCACTCGTTGCGCGAGTGTTTTTTCTCTTGATTGCTGAGCTATTATTCAGGGTTTTCAACTATCGTGGATTTCACTGGCTCCTTAACAAATCGTGGCCAGTCTTACGGCCAGGCGATAATCGATGCATCAAACTGGACTAACGAAACTGGCGGTATTAACGGTCGATTGATTGACCTTGATAGCGCTGAAACAGCGTGCCTGGTCAGGCGAGCCATTAATGCCTATCGTTTTGCAGACAGCGCTATATTGTATACAATGCTGATTATCAGCCTTCGCTATCCCAACTATTTACCCGAGGAAGCAATCAACTCAGTCCATGTCTCATGCAGCGGAACACGCCTATCGCACTATTCGAGAGAGCATTCTTTCCGGTGAATTTGCGCCAAACGGTCGCCTCAAAGAGGCAGACCTTGTGGCTCAATGTGGCTTTAGTCGTACGCCCGTAAGAGAAGCACTGCGGCGCCTCGCTTCAGAGGATTTTGTTTCACTCAATCGAAACCAGGGTGCACAGGTTAAAGCCTGGACAAAGGATGATATTAACGATTTGTTTCAGCTTCGAGCCCTGTTGGAAGGCTATTCTGCAGCGCGAGCGGCCGATTGTATCACCTTGATTCAATTGAATAAACTACGAGAATCAATCAAAAATATGGATGATGTCCTCGCCAGTAACGCATCCGCAGATAAAAAGGTTGAGGATTTTTTGATCCACAACAATATTGTCCACACTTCCATTTGGCAGGCGGCAGGTAGTGAACGCCTTGAATCAATGTTAGGTCGATTAATCGACCAATCGCTGGTGATCAGAACGGCTCGAAAATATTCTCTGGAACGGATAGCGCAGTCTCACCATCATCACGAAGAACTCCTGAAGTCGCTCACTGCGCATGATGCGCAGTGGTCAGAATCGATCATGCGGTCTCATATCCATGCCGCAAGAGATGCACTGCTCGTCAACGATGAAAACTAAATTGTATGCAATACCGACCATCAAAGGATTAACAGTAAATCGATGAATACGCCTTTGTCACACATTCGCTTGCTGGACCTGACACATATGCTATCAGGACCTTACGCGGGCATGATTCTGGCGGACCTCGGTTGTGACACTGTTAAAGTGGAACCGCCTGGGACAGGCGAAGGTACCCGCCGCCTGTTGGAAGACGACCCGAATAATTCCATTAAAGGGATGGGCGCATATTTTTTCACCCTGAATCGCAACAAGCGAAGTGTGGCCATTGATCTCAAATCCGACGAAGGTCGCAAATATTTTTTTGAACTGGTGAAAGTCGCGGATGTTGTCCTGGACAACTTTGCTGCCGGCGTGACCTCAAGACTTGGCGTCGACCACAAGTCACTGGCCGCCATCAACCCGGGAATCATTTCCTGCACGGTGAGTGGATTCGGTGAAAGCGGTCCAAGTTTCAAGAGGCCCGCGTTTGACCAAATCGTTCAAGGCCTGGGTGGCGGGATGTCGATAACCGGAAGTGGGCCCGAAGACGCTGTTCGCGCCGGCATTCCCATCGGTGATCTCGCCGGGGGGATGTTCGCAGTGATGGGAATTCAGGCAGCTCTCTTGTCAAAGGCACAAACCGGCGAGGGACAGCATATCGACATCTCTATGCTTGATTGCCAAATTAGCCTTCTGAATTACATGGCCACCATGTATTCCATGTCTGGTGATATCCCGACACCCATCGGAAATTCACATTTTGTTCACACGCCCTACAACACTTTCAATACCGCAGATGACCAAATAATTATTGCCGTTATCGGCGACAAATTCTGGCCAGCGGTTGTTGAGTTACTGGGCATTGAAGAACTAGATACCCCCAAATATGCCACCGCTAAAGCACGATTGGCAGAAAAGTCTTTTATTGAGGGCAGGATTGGTGACGTACTTATCAAGGAAACAGCAGATCACTGGTTAATGGAACTGGAAAAGGCTCGAATCCCCTGTGCACGCGTCAACAACCTGGCTCAGGCCCTTTCTGATCCACAGGTACAATTTCGCAACATGGTGGTAGCGCTTGAACATCCCGAAGGCGGTACAGCAAACGTGCCAGGTAACCCGATTAAATTTTCAGAAACCAACGATGAAAATTTTACCTCGCCACCCTTGCTGGGTGTTCATACAAAAGAAGTGTTTCGAGAATGGACTGACATGACTAATGAACAGATAACCGCGGGTATTCAGGCGGGTTCTATCGCGGGAGGTGACTAGTGGAGCAGGTCATCGTGAATGACGTGGGACCTCGTGATGGTCTGCAGAACGATTCAACTTTGGTCACACCCGAAGATCGCGTGCGGCTCATCAATTCTTTATTGGACGCGGGAGTCAGGTCAATTGAAGCGGCCAGTTTTGTAAGCCCGAAAGCCGTGCCAAAAATGGCTAACGCAGATCAGGTGTTTGCTGCTCTTAATCAGGAGGCTGCGGATTTCAGCGCCCTGGTGCCAAATCTAAAGGGCTACGAGTTAGCAAAAAAGGCAGGTGCAAGAAGTGTTGCGGTTGTTTTATCGGCAACTGAGACCATGAACCAGAAAAATATCAATATGAGCCTTGACCAGACAATCTCGGTTTGTAAGGAAATTGTCGCCCAGGCGCTAAGAGATGGTATCACTCCGCGGTCTTATCTCTCTGTCGCCGTAGAATGTCCTTACGAGGGCATGGTCGAAGAACAGGTTATTGAGGGCCTCAGCGCGATGATGTTTGAAGCCGGGGCCAAGGAAGTGATTGTCGCAGACACTATTGGCGCTGCTAACCCGGCACAGGTGAAATCGCTCTTTACTCGCCTTGTATCTGCATTTGGGGCAACGACAATATCAGGTCACTTCCACGACACGCGTGCAATGGCACTGGCCAATACCTGGCAGGCCCTGGAATGTGGCATTCGAAAATTCGACGCTAGTATCGCCGGTCTGGGTGGATGCCCGTTTGCGCCTGGCGCCTCGGGTAATCTCGCCACCGAGGACCTGGTCCTTATGCTCAATGATGCGGGCTTCGATACTGGCATCGATCTGAACAAACTGCTCCGATCAGTTGAACTGACCGGGCAACTCGTGCAACACCCGGTTGGGGGTAGAAGTATGGCTTATCTGAACCGTAGAACCGAAAATCAACAGTGAGCGGAGTGAATGTGAACGTCAAACTGGAAATGACCAATGACTTTTAAGCTAGGTGTAGATGTAGGCGGCACATTTACTGATGCCCTGCTGGTAAATCAGGACTCAAAAGAAACTTACACCGCTAAGGTCCCTTCTACACCTGAAGACTCTTCAATAGGGGTCATCAATAGTATTGTCAGGGTATGCGCGTCTGCCGGAATTGAACCGAGTGTGATAAGCCAGGTGACCCACGGGACGACCGTCGCGACCAACGCAATCCTCACGGGGCGAGGCGCCAAAGTCGGGCTCATCACAACCAGGGGTTATCGACAAATTTTGCAGATCGCGCGTTCTTATGTACCCGGCGGACTGGGCGGTTGGGTGGTCTACGACAAATCCGCGCCGCTGGCACCACTGGCATGTACGGCAGAGATTCCTGAACGAGTGGCTGCCGACGGATCTATCGTGTCAGCACTCGATGAGGCGGCAACCCGAAATGCCTTGAAACACCTAGGTGAACTCGGCATCGAAGCATTAACAGTTTCTTTGATCAACAGTTTTGCCAACCCCGCCCACGAAATAAGAGTGGCTGAAATCGCCAGAGAAATCATGCCCGATATCCCGGTGTCAATTTCCTCTGCCGTCATACCCGAAATGCAGGAATATGAACGCACCATCACCACCGTCGCAAATTCTTACGTGCGCCCCGTGGTTTCAAGTTACATTAACAATCTACAAAAAGAACTGGATACCAGGATGGACAGTCCTCATCTCTCCATCCTGCGTTCCGACGGCGGTCTGTCAACGGTAAAAGCTGCTGAACAATTTCCTGTGAACCTTTTGATGAGTGGACCCGCAGGTGGCGTTACGGGCGCTCTATGGGTTGGAAAACAAACGGGGTACAAGAATCTACTCACGTTTGATATGGGCGGCACCTCGACAGATGTTTCTCTTGTTGAAAACTATAAGGCGCTACTGCGGCGCGAAACGACCGTTGGTGATGTTAACGTGCGGGCCAGTTCACTCGACGTGCGGACCGTGGGTGCCGGGGGCGGCTCCATTGCCTATGTTCCTGAGCTAACAGGTGCTTTAAGAGTGGGGCCAGATTCTGCCGGCGCTGAACCTGGTCCTGCAGCCTATCTTAAAGGTGGCGAACTACCGACAGTTACCGACGCCAATGTCGTTCTCGGTTACTTACCAGCAGAACAAAAACTCGGCGGCGACATGGCAATTAGCCGGGAAGCCGCCGAGGCGGCTGTTCAAACCATTGCGGATTCAATGAAATTGACGCTTAAACAGGCTGCCGAAGGTATCGTAAAGATCGTCAATGAAAACATGTTTGGCGCGCTGCGGCTCGTTTCTATTGAAAAGGGATACGACCCTCGCAACTTTGCGTTAATCGCATTCGGCGGTGCAGGACCTTTGCATGGCAATGCCCTTGGCGCATTAATGCAATCCTGGCCGGTCATTGTCCCTCCTGGTCCAGGCGTGCTTTGTGCCTTCGGAGACGCCACGACGCGAATGCGAGATGAAGCGTCCAGAACGTTCATCTCCCGGCTCGACCGCACGAAGCCCAGAACCATTGTGGAAGAACTGCTCAAGCTCGAGGAGTCCGCTAAAAACGCATTGTTAGCGACTGACACAAACCATTCGTCAGATATTTCGAGCAGCGACGTGACATCACAACTGCAGGTTGATTTGCGATACTCCGGCCAGGGCCTTGTGTTGACGATCGAAACCAGCCAACAGGAACTGTTGGATCAAGGCTTTGCGGGAATAAGTGAACGTTTCGATGCACTTCACGACCAGTTGTTTACGTTTTCACTGAGTGCAGAAAAGGAACTCGTTAATCTCCGCGTGGTGGTCGAAGGCCCGGAGTCGGATATTGACGTGATGTCAAAAACACCAGACGGAGGATCCGTCGAAGATGCCGTTATCGGAGATCACACCATTTACGCAGAGGGCCGGGACCACCCTGCGAAACTCTATGAACGGGCTCGCCTTGGCACCGGTCACCTGATACCTGGTCCTGCGGTGGTCATGGAAATGGATTCAACGACGTTGATCCTGCCTGGCCATTTTGCACGTGTCGATGAACAGGGAAATCTAATCATCCGACCCAGTGAATCCTGAGGAATTAAAG
>DTZW01000126.1 GCA_012961165.1 Gammaproteobacteria bacterium
CGATGGTAGCGTTCGATCTTACCCTGCGTCATCGGGTGATAGGGTGCACCACGGGTGTGTTCAATCTGTTGCTCTGCTAGCCATCGTTTTAGCTCTCCACTGATATAGCAGGGCCCATTGTCTGAAAGTAGCCTTGGCTTATGATGAACACGTGCCTGTTTGAGCCCCGTTACCTCCAATGCATCCGTTAGCGTGTCGGTCACATCACTAGCTGCCATTGTGGTCGTCAGTCGCCAACAGATGATATAACGAGAGAAGTCATCAAGAATGGTGGAGAGAAAGTACCAGCCCCAACCAACAATACGGAAATAGGTAAAGTCTGTCTGCCACAGCTCGTGTACTTCATAGGTTGGGTTCTGGAAACTATCACCTGCATTCATCACCATAAATTGCGGGCTGGTTATCAGGTCCTGTGCCTTTAGAATGCGATAAACACTGGATTCAGAGATAAAATAGTCGCGTGTATCAGTAATGTGCCAGGCCAACTCCCGAGGTGTCATCTCGGTTTGATCCAGCGCGATCGCCACCACCTGATCACGAACGGAATCCGGTATTTTGTTCCAGTGCTGGCGTGAAGCTCTGCTGTGGTTTTCTAGTCCTTCAAGGCCATCTCGTTCATAGGCTCGATACCACCGATAAAAACTGCTCCTGCTGACATTGAGTTCTACCAGCGTACGACGCACCGACAACTCGGAGTCTTCGACCAGACGAATGATCGCTAACTTTTCGGAAGCACTGTGCATCAGTCTTCGCCCAAGATCACACCCTGCCCGGTCAGACTTTTTTTAAGCCAATCATTACGCAGATACAGTTCAGCTACAGCTTGCTTGAGATCCGTGTTTTCCTTCTTGAGATCAACGACTTCATCTGTGCTGGCTTCGCGAACAGTGTCCCCAGTCAATCGTCTTTTACCAGCTTCCAAAAACTCCTTACTCCAACGGTAATAGAGATTATTGTTAATCCCTTCCTTGCGACAGAGTTCAGCGATTGAATATTCACCGCGCAACCCATCCAAGACGATTCTGATCTTCTCTTCTGATGAGAACTTGCGGCGGGTCTTCCGTCGTATATCTTTAACGTGTTTCTCTGTATTTGACATGCTCATTTTGAAACTCCTCTGCTTCAGTTTAATTAGCAGAAGTGTCGCTTAGCAAACAGGGTCTAGTGGTGCCATATGGGCTGACGTCACACCGAGAATTGGCACGTCACTAAATAGTTTGCTCGACGTAATTCGAGAAGTAACCGGTTTACCCTGCGAAGTCGTCTACCACGGTTCGAGGAAATTTGACGTTCCCAGCAATATTCTCAATATCGGGAAGATAAGAAGAGATTTTGGCTGGTCACCAGGCATAGGTCTCAGTGAAGGAATCAGGCAGATGATGTCGGTACTTTCTCAGGTCGAAGTACAGGTCACACCTACAAGACGGTAGGGCTCTGGATTTCACCACCTGCAACTGGACCAGATGACGAAGACTGTATGCCATAGCCAACGGCTAACCTAACCGACCCTGACTGAAGGTGCGCTGCATTTTGTACTTAATCACAGTTTCCCGGGATATACTCATGCCCCGTTACGAGTCGTTTGGGTAACTACATATCAGCGTTCTGCACATGAATCGATCTCGTGATTTTATCATTGGCCCAGCGATCCTGCTTGTGTTAATGCTTGTCTACTGGCTCACGATGCCAAAAGTTATTACCTTCGAAGATGCTGGAATATTTTTGCAAGTCTGTGAATTCAGGGGTATTGCACATCCGCCAGGTTATCCTCTGTTTACGATTTTATGTATCCCCTGGTTCTGGTTACCTGCCGACCCCGTGATACTCGGAAACATGCTCAGCGCGATCTTTGGAGCACTGACTTGTGTCCTTGTCTATTTCATTTTGCGTCGGTTGAATGCCGGACTGTTTTCCGCAGCAATGGCGAGTATGTTGTTCGGTCTGTCCAGGGACTTCTGGTCACAGGCCATCATTGTGGAGGTTTAAAGGCTCAACACCCTATCAGTCAGGTGTAACGGTCAAACCCTCCTCAGGTTGATGTACGAATCCCAGCAATAGCTATTATGGCGCCTACCACTGATACCCGCACAACATCACACGAAACGGGGCTTGAGAAACGAGGTTTAAACATGGTTGCGTCGAACCTGATCAATAGCGCCTGACCAGCTGATAGTCTCGATCCGGCCGATATTCATTCAGATGCTCAGATGTCACGCCATTTACGATCTCATGAGCCGCTAACTGGCCCACAATGGGCGCAAGCGAAACGCCACTGTGCATTACCGCAAGGTAGACGTCAGGACGAACCGGGGATACGCCCAGAACTGGATGGCCATCGAGCGGCAGCGGACGCCACCCTATGTAGACTTGCTTTACGTTTGCCCCGGAAATAGCAGGTAGGAACTGGACTGCTGTATCGATCATGCGCTTCGCATGTTGCAGGGCAAGCTCTTTACCCGGAAATCGATCGGGACGTCCTTCTAATCGCTTTGCATGTGCCTCATTCTGGGGGGCTCCTGCCTGCTCACCCAGCACTATTCGACCATCATCTCGTTGATGCAGATGAATACCTGGCGCAACCAAAACGCGATTCAAAACGGGTGGCAGGGGTTCAGTGACAGCGATGATGCCTGGCGTCGAACGCTGGGGGATTTCGAAGCCAGCGATTCGCTGACCCACTCCCGGCGCCGCACCCGTTGCCAGAACGACTTTGTCAGTTTTAATTTCTCCACCAGTAGTAGCAACCCCTGTAACGCGACCTGACCTCTGTATGACGTCGTTTAGAGTACAAGGATATTTAATCGTCGCGCCGTAACTGGATGCTGCCTGCAGTAATGCCTTGGTCGCCACAACGGGATCCACAGCACCATCATTCTCCGAAAAGGCTACGTTCCGCGCATCCCTGAAATTCACCTGCGGCTCAAGTAACGCGAGTTCATGTGATGACACAAATCGGGCTCTCTCCCCCCACGCCACCTGTTCGCGTATCTGCTGTTTTAACTTTTCCTGGCGCTGTGCCTGCTCAAACCATTCAAGGGAGCCATTCCAGCGTATGGGGATTTTGACTACTCGCTGGAGGCCCTTCCAGTTTGCTAGCCCATTTTGATTGAGGGTATGGTAGTGACGGGGTTGTTTGGCCCATGTCGCGTTTATCCAGGCAAAGGTTCCGCGACTGGCATGCGTTGCCGGGCCTTCCTGATCAACCACGGTAACTGCGGCGCCAGCCTTTGCAAGATGGTAAGCGATTGATGCGCCTACTATCCCCGCGCCCGCAACGACGACACGCAAACCTTTCGCCGACACCTGATTGAACCCGAGCCCTAAGGCTGCGCTCGCGACCGCAAGCTGCAATAGCGCCCTACGGTTAATCCTGCCTAATTCAAGATTGTTAGAGTCTGATTTCATTAAACATTAGTCAGCTAGCTCAACTTAAGTACGTGCCTCGCATTACCACTCAGGAATTTTGGCCAAACTTCATCTTTAAGCGGCAAGTCCTGCATATCACTCATGATGCGATCCAATGACAACCCCATTGGGAAATATCCACCATAAATAATCTTGTCGCTTCCCCTGGTATTCGCATAATCAATGATGGACTTGGGGTAAAACTTCGGTGCAAAAGCCGTTGTTGAGTAATAAAGGTTGGGCCATTTCAACATTAACTTGATCGCAAGGTCCTCCCAGGGTTCACACCCGTGTCGGGTGACAAATACCAATTCGGGAAAGTCGTACATAACCTGGTCAATCAATTCAACATTTTGCGGCCACATCGGGAATCTTGGCCCGGGAACACCCGCACAGGAAAAAATAGGTAAATCCAGCTCAACACACTTGGCATAGATGGGGTACATCTTAGCGTCATTGATTCCGACCTGAGGATTGAAACCAGCGTTGAATGCACCAAACGAACGGACACCATACTCTTCAAACTGGCGCACCATATCGCGAACACCCTCCATACCTTTGTTGGGGTCAACACTACCCTGCCCAACAAACCTATCCGGGTGCTCCTTCAACGCCTTCCGCGAAACTTCTCCGCCTACTCCGATGAGACCGATTTCAACGCCGTGTTTATCCATTTCA
Source organism: Gammaproteobacteria bacterium (assembly GCA_012961165.1). Classification (GTDB taxonomy): domain Bacteria; phylum Pseudomonadota; class Gammaproteobacteria; order Pseudomonadales; family Azotimanducaceae; genus UBA9659. The sequence continues at coordinate 4,084 of DTZW01000126.1, forward strand.
TTTAATGTAAGGGCGACCGGGTCCATCGAGCTGCCGTAAAGCTCCTTGGGCACCTGCTTGAACATATACTCAACCGGGAACTCGAATTTGGCAGAGGGGTCCTTCAACTGTTCGCGAATGAAGTCATACATCGCAAAATCTTCGGCCGGAAAGCCAATCATGGTATCGACGATACCGATACTTTCAGGTACAGGCATGGAGACCTCCTTTTAGGCTCAACTATGCAGCGCGTTTTGGAAGAGATAGCACATCGAGTCTCGTGGTATATCTTCCTTGGGCAGCGCTTCGTTCACTTGCCCGGGTGTGGGTCCAAATTGATTAGCCAGGGGCAATAGTTTATCCACGTCAAACTTGTAAACCTCAGCGGCGTTCAAACCCAGCAGTTTGCGGCGATAATCTTCCGGCACCTCATCGAATGTCAACCTCAGCGACTCAAGATTGTAGGGGAATGTCCCCTCGTAGTGAGGATAGTCGTTACCCCAAAGAACTTTCTCTACACCTATTAACTCAATGCCTGCCAGATCAGCCTTACTGGGGAAACTCGCGCCATACCAGACATTCTGTTTGGCGTAATAACTGGGTAACTCTGACAGCACCCATTCCTGATCGCCATAATTCAACTCCCCAATGGCACCGGCACTCATCCCCATATGAATTCGATCCATCTGCGCTAATAGCGGCGGTGCCCATGCACAGCCGGATTCAGTGAGGACATATTTCAACTGCGGGAACTTCTGGAACACACCGCTCATAATCAAATGGCGGAATCCGGCCTGGCAATAGTAAGTGACTTCGGTGACCCACAGCGCTTGTCCCACCATGGAATTACCGTAATCCGGTGAACCCTGACCCGAATGCTGGTTCATCACCAGATCGTGATCCTGGATAGCGGCGAACACCCGATCCCAGGCCGGATCAAACAGCGGTTTAAGCCAGGTACAATCCGGCGGAATCAGCGGCAACAATACGCCACCGCGCAACCCTGCCTGTGCGATGAACTCGATATCTTTTATCGCCTCATCAAAGTCGTTAGGAAGAATCAAGCCGATTCCCGCTCGCCTATCAGGATCCTCTGCACAAAAATCTTTCAGCCACCGGTTATGTGCCCTAATACCCGCCAGAGCCAGTTCGTACTCCTCTGGTTTTGGTGGCCGAGCCGTAACGATGCTCTTATTAAAAAAAGGTGGCACGGTATTAGGAAATACAACCTCGCCAACAACACCCTGGCTGTTCTGGTCGCTGGTACGAATATCGAGGTCCCAATTACGCATCTTCTTATTGCCATAGTGCGCCTGGGATGGGTTTTTGTACGCGCCTCGCCATGCGTCAAATTGCTCCCGATAACCGGGATCAAGATACTCCCTATACTGTTCATGACTCCCACCTGCATGGGTGTCAGCTGTAATCAGAAGG
>DTZW01000127.1 GCA_012961165.1 Gammaproteobacteria bacterium
GGACTACCACAGTCTTTTCGGAAGCGTGACAGTAAACCAAAGACGAAATTGTAAATTTTACTCCGACCCCAATTATTGACCCCAATTATTTCCAGCCCATTTGTCACCACTAGCACTAAAATCTAAGAGACACTTCCCGCTCATGGTTGTAGTGCTGCACCCAATCAGCAATGTAGCCATCTCGTTCATAGGCTCGATAGCCGCGGTTACGGTAACAACTTACTCAGGTAGCTCGCAGCTAAAACTCGAGGCATCACTGGTATCGCCGGCGCCATCAAATACAGGTCGCTGTGGATAGGGGCAGACCAGTCGACTGCCATAAGGTATTGCATTAAAACGCATCCATATGGCTTCAAGCGCCTCGGGAGGTGTAGACGAGGTAACCCAATCATCCAGTTCTGTCAGATAGTTCACCAGTGAAGGACCTGCACCGCCGAAACAATGGTCGACACCCGGCATTAGGTACAATCGAACATCATTTCGGGCAGCCTCATCCAATGCCAGAACCTGATCAAAATAGTCAATGGTGCCTTGAGCACTAAGCGCCATATCCGACCAGCCGTGGAACATCAGAAGTTTACCACCCCTCGCCCGGAATGCTGATATATCCGGGTTCGTCGCGTTTAGGAGTTTTGCAACGCTTGCAGAGTCCTCGCGCCAGCCTTCAAAATTGTAGTCGGCATAACTCCATTCGGGATCATTGAAAATCATGTACTTCATTAGACCCATACTGAATCCATACAGCGCATTGGGTATTACCGGGGCTTGTGGATCAGCGGACGGATCTGAAATTTCTGAAGTATGAATTAGCCCCCCCGTGGTCCAAACCTTCATGCCTCCGTCACTCGTTTCTCCGCCGAACGGAAATCCGGGATACAGGTAGCCATGTTCGTCTATCGGTCCGTCGTAAACTGTTTTCATAGCCGCGATCTGTTCACCGTTGAGACATGCAGAACTATCAGGGCCTGTGCAACGAAGTGATTCAACCTGAAAATCGCAATCCCGCGGGTCGGTCAGAATGCCATCTTGAATACCATCCAGGTGATCACATTGCTCCAGGTAGTGTTGCGCGATAAGTGCTTGCTCAGTCTCACCAACAATTGCCTCATCGAGAAAATTGGGATCTGGAAACATCTTCTGATTAATCTGGACTCCTGCAGCAGCTATGGCTTGCCAGTTGTAAGCGGGTGCACCTGCAACAATACCGTCAAAGTCATCGGGGTATCTTTGCGCCTCCATCAACCCCTGGCCACCACCTCGAGAGCATCCAACAAAGTAGTTTTTTGAACTGGGCTGACGATAGTAGTTCTCGAGCAGCGATTTGGCGGTTACGGCCGTCAAGTGAACCGCCCTGTATCCAAAATTTTCAACTCGCTGTGGATTGTTCAACGCCCAGCTAGCATCGATACCGTGCCCGACATGGCCGGTATCTGTACCCACGGTCGCGTAACCGCTTTTAAGAGCGCCATAGAACAAGGCGCTGTTGACAATACTCCCAACGAAACCGCCTCCGCCGCCCATTACAAATTTGCCATTCCAGTTTTGCGGAAAGAGCAGCTCAAAGTTGATTTCGTCTTCGATACGACCGGTTATCTTGCAATGATCTGCCTGGCTATCTTGCAGCGAAGCGGCCGTTAGCTGCACCTGTGGCAGATCAGAAAAAACTGATAGAGAACAGCGTGTGTCGGGAATACTTAAGACACTTTTCTGTTCGGGCCACAGCTGATTCTGAAAATTAGTGAATACAAAGTAGCCTGACAACACAGCAATAGAGATCACCACTACACTAACAAGAAGTGTTTTTTTCAATCCCATCCCTCATCAATGATCGAGCATGTTGAATTCGTAGTCATTTCAAAATACCCGATCTCACTCGAATTTTGTACTGGTTTCTTGATGGAATCATAAAAAGAGGCGTCGACCTGGTTCCAGATCAATGGGGCCACTAAGACACATACGGGCATTCGCTACTTAGCGACAAGTTTATAACCAGTTACTGACTATTTATTCCTTAAAGCTATTTGTGTGTGTAAATCGGTTGTGAGATATTTCTATCAGCTATGGGGGCTACTTAAGTCCTGATCGATTTGTCTTTCTGAATTTCCACGAGAACATGAAGGAGACTTACAATGAACTTTCGAACAATCCTTACCTTTACCTTTCTAGGTTGCTGTATTCAGTTATCTCTAACCGCTCTTGCCGCACAACAGATGGAAGAGATAGTGGTGACCGCCCGGGCAACCGAAGAATCTGTTCGCGAAATCCCGGTGGCGATCTCTGTAGTGAATGAAGACCGCATGGACACTTTCGCGATTGAAAGCTTTACAGATCTCGAAGCCATCACTCCGCAACTTACAATCGCTCGAGGCGGCAGTGGTAACGGTGCAGCCATTGGCATACGCGGGATCTATTCTGCGACTTCCAGTATCGGCATCGAGTCCTCGGTCTCTATCATCATTGATGGCGTTTACATGCCACAGGCCCGGGCTATAAACGAAGGCCTAATGGATATCCGCCAGGTTGCGGTGCTCAAGGGTCCACAGGCACTGTACTTTGGTAAGAATGCCACCGCGGGTGTCGTGTCTCTCATGAGTAACGATCCGGGCGATGAGTTCGAGGCAAAATTTCGCGTCAACAACGAGTTCGAGTCCGACGACCTCACTTTCGAGGGCCTAGTGTCCATGCCAATTAACGACAAGATAGGTATTCGTCTGGCAGCCCAAGTCTCGGAAATGAAGGAAGGCTGGATAAAGAACAACGCTGGTGCAGACACCTATACAGTGACAGACATTTTCACTTTTCAACAAACGACTTTTGATAACCCAGCTGCTGAGCTTTGGTATCCAAAAGAGGAGTGGACTAATGTTCGGCTCACCGTGGCCGGGGATTTAACTGACCGCTTCGCTTACAACTTCAAGGCATCGTATTCCAAATTTGAGCAGGCGGCTTCAAGCGGTGGCGGCGAGCTCTTCTCATGCCCCACTCTTAACGGGGTCGGGCATCGTGCGATACCCGTAGACCCCCAGCCTCCGAGCAGACAGACAACATTGTTCGAGCCTATTCCACAACCTGCGGTCGATTGCACTTTCGACGGCGAAAGGGGCATCAATGATGTACCTCCTGATGTCGCGGCATCAAACGACCTGCTCGCCCAGTTTGGGGACGGGTCTCTCGGCGAGGAGTACGAATCTAAAAACTACATCCTGACCCTGGATTACGCTCTCGACAACATCGACTTGCAGACGATTATCAACTACCACGACGCCGACCTTGGTTGGGTGAGCGACTTTGATGGTGGTGGCGTGACCAGTATCTTTGCTGGCGAGGCCAACACCTTCGAACAGTTTGCGGTGGAAGCTCGGGCAATCACCCGCTTTGACTCTCCGGTTAACTTCGTGCTGGGTGCCTATTATCAGGAGACCGAGCGTTTCTTCAATCAGGATGTGATCTTTGCTTTTATACAGTGGACAGGACCTATAGCTGATCCCAACGACGAGTTCACAGCGTACAACAAGGAATCCGCAACAGACGGTGAGACTTGGTCTGTGTACGGAGAAGTAATTTGGGACATCACCGATCGCTTGGAGCTATCTGCCGGTGCACGCTATATCGAGGAAACAAAAGATTCGTGGTTTATTCAGCCATATGTGAACCCTGCCTTTACTGGGCTATTTATCCCTTACCTTCCGGCTGACCCATTGACTCGGGCGGCGGCAGATCAGACATTTGACGATGTTATTCCCGAAATCACGCTGACCTATACCTTGTCCGACAACATCACCATTTATGGCGCCTACAAAGAAGGCTTCAAGTCCGGCGGCTTCTCCAACAGCGCCATCTTGAGTAACTTAAGCCCGCCCTTAGTCAACGGCGTACCTTGCATCTCACCTCGGCTCGGCGGTACATGTTCCGCCAGTCCAGGGGATGATATCCAGTTCCTTGACTTCGTATTCGATGAGGAAACGAATCAGGGCGGTGAAATCGGGATAAAGGCCTTGTTAGCAAGCGGGTCGGTGACTGCAGATCTCACGGGTTTTTTCTATGAGTTCGACGACCTGCAGGTGGACTTCTTCAACGACGCCCAATTCGCGTTCGTGACTTCTAATGCAGGTGGCTCGGAAACCTACGGAATCGAACTACAGATGGATTGGGCAACTCCGGTTGAAGGTCTCATTATTGGAGGCTCCCTCAGTTGGCTCGAATCGAAGTACACTGACTTCGAAGAATTCTGCTACGGCGGTCAGACCCCGGCGCAAGGCTGCGGGCCATTGCAACCAGGTCAAACTGAAACTGATCTACGACAGAATCTGGCTGGTAACACCCGCGCCGGAGCTCCCGAATGGTCTGGCCATATCGTGGCCGACTACCAGCGGCCTATTGGTAATAATCTGATGGTTGGACTCTCTGCCAACGTTCAGTACAAGGGTGATCAGGAATTGAGCAACAGTATTCCTGGCGTCATTCAGGACTCGTACACCACGGTGGCTGCCAACATACGCCTGGGTACTGCCGACGGCCGCTGGCTACTCGCGCTGATCGGCAAGAACCTCACAGATGAGCAGGCGTTCCGCGGGGCTGGTGATGTTCCAGAAACCGGTGGCAATACCGGTACTGCTGAGGGGTTCCGAGGCGACTACAGTGGCGGTGTAATTAGGCCACGACAGTACGAGATGGAACTGACCTGGCGCTTCTAGCGTTAGCCGAATCCAGATAAGTCACAAGCAGAAAAAGTTAGCGTACGCGTTGGGGATGCCCCCGCGTCGCATAATTCTGCAAATTGCAAATATAGAGGATAGACAATGGCCAAACTAGACCCACCTGTGGACAGCGAACGAGGCTGGCAAAGCTTGAACAAATTCATCGCAGCGCAAACCAACTAACCACTACTAGTCATACGGCTCCACTCTTTCATGAAACAAGCAGGCAACCGATCTATTTCGATATTCAGACTTTCGCTCGAAAGCCCTGTTATAATGCCTATCCTCAATTTGTTACAACTTTTTCAGGAGCGTGTGAATGAGTTTAATAAAATTTTGTCTCGGATTGGTGATTTCTGGCGTTACAGTTGTGGCGCAGGCTGATGAAAAAATGTCTCGGCGGAACAACCATTTACGCCTACAGTTCACAGGCACGTCTCACCATATCGGCAACCACATCATGGCGTTTGACAATGACGATTCAGATCATGCCATTGGTGTTGTCTACTCGAAAAATGAACATGAGACCCGCAGTGCTGTCACCGGTGATGATTTTTATCCGGCTCCTTCTAGCGCCGAAGTGGCGCTTGGAAAAGTACTATTTTTTGACAAAATTATCAGTGGTAATGGCAACATTTCATGTGCTACTTGTCACCACCCATTGGCCGGCACGGGGGATGGTTTGGCGCTTCCTATTGGTGAAGGCGGAAAAGGCTTAGGCGTTACCCGTGATACCGGTAGTGGTGGTGATGCTGTTCATGAGCGTGTTCCGCGTAATACG
>DTZW01000128.1 GCA_012961165.1 Gammaproteobacteria bacterium
CTTAAGGTTAAAAAGCGCTTACCGCATACGAGCATGGTAGAAAACAATACGATGACCGTGCACCATTCAATGAAGCCATCTTCAATGACGAATTCGTGCCGAAAGGCATCATGGTTGAACTTCGCCAGGTAAATCGCAAAGAGCAGGAACGTTGAAATGGTAACAGCTGACATCACTTCTACGTGGTGTTGTGTCACCCTGAAGTTTGTCAGCTGGTGGCGGTTTTTGATCACCAGATAGAGAGCGTATGCGGCAATGACAGGGTCGAGCAGGTAGTCCCACAAATTGTCAGATTCTAAAATACCCAATGCGAAGGCAAGGAAACCCGTCGCGAGCAGTACCGCAGATAACGTTAAGCCAAACCATAACGCACTGGCAAACAGTACGAATATTATTGGGCCCAGGATGATTGGATAGTATCCGAACGCGTACAGGTCAAAATAAGTGAGACCGAGGGCCGTGGGGTAAAGTACCAGAGAGACCAGTACAATTGCGAGTGCCGGTGCCAGCAGATGGGCGTGGTTTGGCCCGGATTCGCCAGACCTGAGGGATTGACAGGCAGCCAGGCCAAGGATAATAAACCCGGTGATTGAAAGGTCGCCGGTCAGAACTCTTATGTAGTGGGATAGGCTGAATTCTGGCAGGGGTACCAGGCATGCAAGAAACACAGATCCGAAAATAATGCTCTGTGCCGCTCGGCTGGCAATGAAGCGCCTGACAATAACCGTTGCAACCGAAGCAAATACCAATGCAGATCCTGCGTGCGGCAACCACTGTGCAAAAAACTCAGACATCAGTTTGCCCGCTTTAGTAAGACGTAACCTGAAACCAGGCAAATAAGAATCGGTGTTGCCATTGCAATCGGTGGTGGAAACCCAAACACGAGGCTGGCAGGGGATAGAAGGTCCTGCACGAATTTAAAAACAATACCGGTCACCAGCCCGCTGACAACTCTCATCCCCATGGTGGTTTCCCTGAGTGGGCCAAAGATGAATGAGATTGCGACGAATACAAGGCTCAGGGATGCAATGGGTTGGAAGGTTTTGGTCCACAAGCCAAGTTGGAACTTGTCGGTATTCAGGCCCTGCGATTCCATGTACTTAATCTTTCGCCGAAGCTCGACGATGGACATTTTGTCCGGTTCAACAAGAATTTCAGAGCTCAGTAATTCGGGAGTCAGTTCGGAATGCCATTTTAGTTGCGAGTGGTGTTCCCTTGTATTTGGGGCATTTAAGTCTGTGACGATGACGTTCTCCATTCTCCAGTAGCTCGTATCGTCGTTTTCCGTTGGTGAAATATGCGAGGCTGACTCTGCCCACAGGGTTTTTTGCAACTGTTGTTCGGTACCCAGGAAATACTGGCTGATGTTTCCAAGCACTCCCTCATGGCCGACCGTACCGAAGTGCATATACCGGTTGCCTTCCCGATACCAGAATCCCCCCTTGGGGGTAATGTCGCCTTCCGTCGCCGTTTCGCGAGAGACACGGGCGGTTCGCTCAAAATCCGGGAGTATCAGTTCCCCGACCAGTAAACCGGCGATGATAAACGCCAGCGAAGGTTTCATCGTGGCAATTGCGATTTGCCATGTCGAAATACCAGCAGACCTCATAATGATCAGTTCACTGTTGCTGGCGAGGATACCAAGGCCGGTTAAGCTTCCTATCAGTGCGGCGTACGGTACGGTCTCGTAAAACATTCTTGGAATACTGTACGAGACATACTTGATGACGGCGATCAGGTTGTAGTCATGCTCTATGTCGTTCATTTGGTCCAGAAAGGTGAAAATGACGAACAGGCTGATTAGCCCTGCTGAGGCCAGCAGTGTCATGGTGGCAACCGTCAGTCCAAGGTAGTTGTCGAGCCTCCTCATCGTGATCTAATCTCGGCGGAGCTGATGTCGTGGCGAAACTGATCTTCAGTCACGGCAGTGCACATGTCCTTAAGCGTTTTCGACAATGAAACGTCCGCCAATGTATTAAAGTTTTCGCCAGTCTGTCGTCCAAACACAAGAAACCGGGCGCCACGTCCTGCCATAGTTGCCAGTGCTTTGTTACGAGCGGTTTCAGAGCCGTAGTACCTGGGTTCATCTATCCTGACTATCGTATCAAGGCCCACAACAAACACACTGTCTGGAAAGATTGCTGATTTCTTTACAAAGGTTGGGGCGTTGCTGAAGACCAGGTCAAATTCATCGGTACATCGTTCTGACATGGTCAGGAAATCCAGCGGTGGTTTGTCTACATTGCGGATGGATAGCTCCAGGGTCACATCCTGGCCCAGCATAGCCCTGGCGGAGCTGATCATGCCCCGATGACCGTCATGAATAGGGTTAAAGGCCCCCGGGAAAATACAGGGGTTTGCGGACGTTGAGGTTGAATCGATGTCACCTGCAAGCAGATCCACCCAGGGTTTTTCAGCATCAATATGCCTGGTCCTGGTGCCTACGTCCGATGGTTCAATCGAAACATCAACGGCACAGGCCATTGCCGCTATGATCGCATTTCGACAAATAGCTTCCTGCTCTTTCCTGTGGTCTTCGGGATTGAGATCAATGTCATAGATAGTGGTAAATCCAGCAGCCTGCACTGCTATATGGCATCTGTCCGTGCCCTTTCGCGCGCGATTGGTTGCAATAGCCGCGGTACAACCAACGCCGATGACGTTGTTTTCGGGCCTTATATTTCGCGCACTCATATACGCAGCCATGGCCATGGCCCTGGCCGTGTGAGTATTACACCCCTGGGGACTAGACGCTGAAACAAAACGACCTAGCGCGGCGGAATGATACGGTACCGTTGCTTCGAGCAGGGTAGCTGAAGACCCGGCAACCCCAAACAGGCTGGCGATGGCACTAGTCCCACCACCGGTGATCGCCAGACTGAACTGACTATCCGATGAATAGATCTTTTCGATGAGCTGCTGGTTCAGTGTGCTCGACTCCTGCTTGTAGTGTGCGAATTCTAGCCTAAAATCAACACTCCTTGAGAGAAAGAGAGTAGTTGTGACCACCATCTCCAAATTGTTACTGATTTTACTTGGCTTGTTAACCTTCGATTTCGCTGCGGCGGAAGAATCTGGTCTGCGCGAACTGACTTCGGAAGAGTTGGAAAGATACGAGTTTGATGTTGAAGAGGTACCGGCGACAGTCAAAGAGTTGTCCCTGGGGCAGCGATATTCCCTGGATACCCAGCGCAGGGAGACCATGGATCTGATTGCCAGACGGCTTGGCATTCTGAATCTGAAAGGCGATAAATCTGATCTGAAAGTCCTGCAGAACCTCGTGGACCGGAAAGCCATTGGTCGCGACGACGTAAGGGGATTGCAGAGCCTGGGCATTGTCTTCGGTGACGTTCTGGTTAACGAGTACGGGCTGGGTTGGGTGAGCTACACGGATGATATTGGGACAAGCAAGGCGTTACGTTGGAAAAAGACCGAAAACTATGTTTTTCCGGTGACCCTGTTCTCGAAAAGAGTCCAGTTTAAGGAAAACATTAATATGACGGGTGTATTTGAGGAGATTGGCGCTGAAGTCGAGCGTTTCATCGCCTATGAAGCTGCCAGGTCGGTTTTTAAATAGCCTGCGGCTTCTTTTAAAAATAGTCACACAGCGGTAGAATACGCGCGTTTCGCCACCCTGGTTGGCTCAAGTAAAGGCACAAAAATGTTTGTATTAGATTGGATTAAAGCCGTTCTCAAATTCTTTATCGTTGACTCAGTCGTTAACGTTCTCGGAGATCTGTTCGAACAGCCGCTAATTATGTGGGTGTTTATCGGTTGGGGGTGGCTGGCCGCGATGGTAATGCTGTTCTCTGTTTATGACACTATGGGCCAGTTCTAGAGTAATTCTTCGAGCTTGGCCATCACCAGGTCGCCGAAAACATCGGTGGCCACCAGCTTAATGTGATCGCTGGATTTAGACAGGTCCGCAGTCGAGTAACCGGACTCAAATACACTTCGCATCGCTGCCCAAACGAATCCAGCTTCTTCCTTCATGCCGAAGCTCATCTCCAGCATCATGGCGACTGAGCCGATCATGGAATAGGGGTTAGCGATATTCTTCCCTGCGATATCCGGCGCAGAGCCATGGGAAGGCTCGTAATAGGCTTTTTCGGGTCCGACGCAGGCGGAAGGCATCAAGCCCAGTGAGCCGAGTATGCCGCCGCCCTGGTCACTCAAAATGTCGCCGAACATGTTTTCCATGACCATGACGTCAAATTGACCAGGATTCAGGCACAGGGCCGTTGCCGCGGCATCAACCAGCAGGTGAATGACTTCAATATCCTGGTAGTCCTGATGAACCTCATCCAGAACCTCGTTCCAGAAAACGCTGGACATCAGGACATTGCTTTTATGAATATTGTGCAGCTTTTTCTTGCGTGAACGGGCTTGCTCAAACGCTACTATCAGCACCTGGCGAATTTGTTCCTCGGTATATTCGAGGATTTCATGAACATAGCGCTGGCCATCCTTATTGATGCCGCGTTCCTTCTTGCCGAAGTAAAGACCACCGACCAGCTCACGAATCAGCAGAATATCGATCCCTTCTTTAATGATCTCGGGCTTGAGCGGTGAGAAGTGCGCCATATCCTTAGAAAGGAATATAGGCCTGAAATTGGCGAAGGTGTTGTAGCGGGCACGTAGCGGCAGAATTGCCCCCCGTTCGGCCTGCTCTTCAACAGGTATTTTCTTTGATTCCTCATAGGACAGACCGACCGGTCCCTTGAGGATCGCATCTGCCTCATCACAAACCGCCTTGGTGGCGTCCGGGAATGCTTTACCTTCTTCGAAGTACGCGTGGGCGCCAAAAGGCGCGCTAATCAGTTCGAATGATACGTCGCGTTTTAATTGAAGCGCGTCAAACACCCGCGTTGCCTGGGCCATAATTTCTGGTCCGATGCCATCACCTGGTAGTAGAGCAATCTTGTAAGCGTTGGTCATTGGGCAGCCTTTGTGTATCGCGAAAAGCCGCGGATTCTACCATGTTATTCCAGCGAAGGATTAAAAGGGGTACAGGAGGAACGGTTGGCGTTCTTCTTTCCAGCGGTTTTCAGCCTCGCTGAGTTGTGCATCGAAAACATCGAAGCCCTGATTCGGATCATCAACCCAGGTTCGTAGACCAGGACCACCGTTGATGACGTCGATAGGCTTGCGGCCAAGCTCGTACTCGTAGGGGTGGAACCGCCATATATCGAACGCAGGTTCAATATGCCTCAGGGATTTCAGCAAACCGGCGATCAATCGATAGGGTTTAAATTCGTTATGGTCGTAGGCCGGATAGTCAGTGTGGATCTGAAGCCCCGCACACACCTGGCCAACATGTTTATGAAATGTGGGGGTAAAAAAGCACTCGCGCAGGTATGCGGAACCCAGCCAGAGGGGAGCCCGGGATGTCAGGTCGGTCAGCAAACTATTAATTGGCAAGCCTGGCGCACCAATGACTTCAAGCGGTGTCGTTGTTCCACGCCCTT
>DTZW01000129.1 GCA_012961165.1 Gammaproteobacteria bacterium
TAGTCGTTGAGCAAACGCTCGTAGAACGCCTTTCGGAAAAGGATGTCCAAGCCCAGTGTCGGTTCATCGAGCACGAGCAGATCGACTTCGATCGCCATGACCAGCGCCAGGTGCAACTGGGTCACCATGCCTTTGCTCAGCTCTTTTACCTTACTGCGCTTTGAAATTTTAGTTTCTGCGAGCATGACTTCGGCGCGGTCCCGATTAAAGCGAGGATGAATACCTTGAATATAGTCCAGCGCGTCGGACACCCTGAGCCATCGTGGAAGGACGCCCACATCTGCGATAAAACAAACCCGCTCCATAATTTTGTGGCGTCCACTTCTTGGGTCCTCCCCAAGCACCCTCATCTCTCCGTCAAAACTGGTCAGTCCCAAAATAGATTTGAGCGTTGTGGTTTTCCCTGCGCCATTGGGTCCAATCAAACCGACGATCGACCCCGGTGATATATTGAAACTCACGTCATCAAGGGCCGCAAAATCACCAAAGTGTTTGGATACATTTCGTACTTCAACGATTTCGCTCATGACTCCTCCTGCAATAAATCCTTAAGTGTAAAACCAAGTCGTTGTGCACGATCCCGGAATTCAGGTAATTCGGAATCGATAAAAACCCGCCGCTCGTCTTCCAGCAATTGTTCTCGTGCACCCTCGCCTACGTACATTCCAAGTCCTCTTTTCTTTTCCACCAGGTCATCATCCACCAGAATCTGATACGCCTTGGACACCGTAATCGGGTTGATTCGGTGCTCACTCGCAATCCGTCGAACCGAGGGCAATGCATCGCCATTTTGAAAGACGCCTTCCAAAATCATCCGCCTGAGCCGCCCAGCCAACTGGCGGTAGATCGGACTCTTGTCATGAAAGCTGATTTGCACAGGTTCACCGTGTTGGTCTGAGGATTGGGTTATATAGTGTTATACATATGTATAACACCAATCTAGCACGATCGATCCCCAAATGACAAGCCCATTGCATACGTATTCGATACCTGACCAGGCCTGGCCGTGTCGCAGTGTGTACTTTCTTACATCAATGGATAGCTACTTTATGCGGTAATCCAGCGGTGGCTCTCGATTACCCAACAACGCTTTATAGCGAAAGTTTTCACCCCGTCGAAGCTCGAACTCTGCCCGTCCGGCCTCGATGAGCTGAGGGTCCAGAAACAGGTCACGCGCTGTCAACGACAGCGCTTTTGCTGCTACCCGCATGCCTTTTGTACCTATTGAAGTTCCACCAGCGGCAATTGCCTGCCATGAGTGCGGAGCGGTCCCCGGCACCCAGGTTGAAGTACGCAGACCCACCGTAGGTACTACCCAGCTGACGTCCCCGACATCGGTCGAACCCATACCCTGGCGCAATTCAAAACGAAGAATTTCTTTTTCCATGCCAATAAAATCACCAACACCCAGTGAGCCACTGATCTCTTCAGCAAACGCCTGCTCTTCTGCGTTGTACCTGATGCCTCCAACACGTGTCAGGTTCGCATGCATCTGGCGGGACAGTTTTTCGTTAGGTAACAGGGAGTGGTTACCGTGCATCACCTCAACGTCAACATCTGTTCCAGTACCGAGCGCTGCCGCTCTCGAAATATCGATCACCCTTTTCCAGAGTTGCTGCAACTTTTCTGCCTGGGGATGGCGAACATAGTAATAAACCTCGGCAAAATCGGGGACGACATTGGGCGCCTCACCGCCCCGGGTAATGACATAGTGGATCCTTGTTTCCTGGGGCACGTGTTCGCGCATCATGTTGACCATATAGTTCATCGCTTCAACACCATCAAGGGCTGATCGACCTCTTTCCGGTGCGGCCGCGGCGTGCGAAGAGATACCCCGGAATTTAAACCTGGCCGATTTGTTGGCAAGACTTGTTTCAGCATTGGCTGAATTTCGATCGGAAGGGTGCCAGTGAAGCACGGTATCCACATCCTCAAACAACCCGGCTCTCACCAGATAAACTTTACCGGAACCACCCTCTTCAGCCGGCGTACCGTAAAGCCTGACGGTCCCCTTCACGTTGTTGTTTTCCATCCAGTGCCGTACGGCCATTGCAGCGGCGGTGGATCCTGCACCAAAAAGATGATGGCCACAGGCATGCCCGCTCTCTTTACCTTCCACCAGCTGACGACTTGATACAGCTGCCTGGCTGATACCCGGCAACGCGTCGAATTCGGCGAGAATACCAATGACCGGTTTCCCCTCCCCGAAACTTGCTACAAACGCCGTTGGAATCCCGGCGACGCCGGCCTGAATTTCAAAACCGTCGTCGGCCAAAACCTGTTGCAGTTTCGTGGAACTGCGGGATTCGAGGTACCCCAGCTCTGCATAGTCCCAAAGTTCCAGCGCAAGCCGGTCAAACTTTTCACCATGCTGGTCTACATACCGAAGCAGTTCATTCGCGTCTTCCGCGAATGACGGCGACACACAAAAACCTAACACTGCTCCAAGTAACAAATTTTTCATGGGTTTATCCCTATTAAACTGATTCCTGAATGAGTTCGATGATCAGCTTGACGCTATCCTTGATTTCGAATGACTGCAGTCGAGCTGTAATTTCTTCGCTATGGACAAGCACGTCCTTAACGGATTCAACGAAGACATCGTCTGACTTGTCATCGCCCGTCAAGGCTTCCTCGTATAACACCCGGCTAAAGCCAAGGTCTGCAAAGACGCGGGCATTGTCCAACTGATCCCCACGGCTTGCAGCTTTTCCGAGCGGAATAAGCAAATGTGGTTTCCTTGTCATGAGCAGTTCGTAGAGCGAGTTCGCCCCGGCTCTGGAAACCACTACCGCTGCTGCGGCCAGCACATGACCAAATTGTTCGCCGATAAATTCCTTCTGCACGTAGCCCGGCTGTTCAATAGAAGTCTCAAGGTTTCCATTGCCCACCACATGAACAACATCAAACTCCTGGAGCAACACGGGCAGAGCCCTGCGAGCCTGGTTATTGATCGTTGCCGCCCCAAGGCTACCGCCGAACACCAACAAGACGGGTTTTTCACCTGAGAACCCCAGGAACTCCAACCCCGCCGCAGCATCACCGGCAACCAGTGATCGTCTGACCGGTGTCCCGGTGACGTTTACTTTACCCCTGGGGAGGTAGCGCACCGTTGCTTCGAAGGTGACACAGATCTTCCTGCAGAACGGGTAGGTTAATCGGTTCGCCAGCCCTGGCGTTACATCCGATTCGTGGCTGATTACCGGAACTCGTAACAGCCAGGCCGCTACGACTAAAGGTACGGAAACAAACCCCCCTTTTGAAAAGACCGCGTCCGGCCTCAACCGAAGACACAACACTATACTTTGCAGCATTCCCCAAAGGATGAAAAAAGGGTCAATGAAATTTTGCCAGGAGAAATATCGCCGAAGCTTCCCTGACGCGACAGGGTAGTAAGGAATCCCCAATGCGCCGATCATCTCTCGCTCAATACCGGCTGTGGAACCAACGTAGGCTAGTTCCCAATTTTTACCGATAGCCGCTTCCAGCAAAGCGATATTGGGGGTCACGTGACCTGCGGTTCCCCCGCCTGTAAACAGAACACGTGGCATCAAAGACCCAGGGCTGCTTTGACGAAGGGTATGGTGACTTTCTTCTGGCGACGCAGGGTTTCTTCATCCAACTGGTCAACCAGGCGAGCAAGATGGTGCATGTCTCTCCGGGATCGACCCAGAATAAAGCGACACACTTCCTGGCTCATATCAAAGCCGCGACGACGAGCCTTACGCCCTATCACCTCGAGTTTCTGCTCATCATCAAGCAGGTCTGTTGATAACAGGTAGGCCCCTTTTACCCTTGAGTCAAGATCACCTAACTCGAGTTTTAACGCTGAAACGGGATGGGTTGAACTTACGATTAACGTATTACCAGCATCCTTTACTGCATTGATCAGATGAAAAAGCGCTCGTTGCCAATCGGCCAGTTCCAATACGTCATCAACATCATCGAGGCAGATCAGGTCCAACTGCTCCAACCCTTCGAGTACTCCCGGTTTGAGTATCGATAGTGCAGTCAGGTAAATGGTACTAAGCCCTTCTGACACAGCTCTATGACAGATACCCTGCAACAGGTGTGATTTTCCTGAGCCCTTTGAACCAGAAAGATAGATAAAGCCAGACAGATGAACGAGTTTCGAACCCGCCTCTCCTACATAGTCGTCCAGGCGAGCGTGATCATCGAGCCTGAATTTCAACGCAAGTTGCCGGGTCACTCCTTCGCCACCTTAACCACGGTCTCCACCTTCAAATCCTGATCGCTGGCGACGTAGTATTCACTCCCCAGATAACGCTTGTGTAAGTACCTCACGAACACCATGACGACCGCAGCCAGCGGCAAGGCTAATAGAATGCCGACAAACCCAAACAACTGCCCCCCGGCGAGCACCGCAAATATAACCGCAACGGGATGCAATCCGATTTTGTCACCAACTAACCACGGCGTTAATACCCAACCTTCAAGCGCCTGACCAATCACGAAAACAATGCCTACGTACCCCAGGTAGACCGGATCCTGAAACTGGAACATCGCGGCAATTGCAGCCGCGATAATGCCAACAAAGAAACCCAAATAAGGAACGATGGACGCGAGTCCCGCCAGCATGCCGATCAGGATCGCCAGATCCAGCCCAATGGCGTAAAGACCTATGGCGTAGACAACCCCAAGGAGGAACATGATCAACAACTGACCTCTGAGAAACGAGCCAAGCACTTCATCACATTCCTTGCACAGGCGAATGAAGCCGGGTTCCATATCCCGTGGCACCATGCCAAGGATTCGTTCCATGATCAGGTCCCAGTCTCGCATCATATAAAAGGCAACCACTGGCGTTAGCGCGACAACACCCAGGGCGCCCAAAAAGGCAAACCCTGATTGCGTGACCCGGGCAAGAACGGCACCAACAATACCGCCGGTTTTCTGCCAGTTTTCCATGACGCCATTGGCCACGTTATCCAGTTTCACATCAAAGGGGTCTATACCGAATAGGGTAACAAGCCACGGGCTGACAGTTTCCTGCAGCCAAGCGAGAAACGTCGGGAGGCTGCGGATAAGATCCGCCAATTCACGAACCATCAAAGGCAGGATTACAAGCGTCGCGGTGCCCAGGACAGCCCCAAACGCCAGGAAAACCAGCAGCACGCCAATTGTACGATGAACGCGAATCTCTTCAAGCTTATCCACCAGCGGATCGCCAAGGTACGCAATAATAATCCCTGCCAGGAACGGTGCGAGGATTGGGCTTAAAAAATAGATAAGAACAAGAACGACAACACACAGAAACAGGGCGAAAGTTTTTTGAAGTGTTGTCATCAGGTTGATTCCTTCCATCTGGGATCATCGACCAGCCGCAGTGCCCCAATCCAGAGGTAAATAGCGCCATCAAATGAAGTCATTATCGCGACTATCCAGAAGAATACGTTAAAAAACAGCGCAGGAAGCGTGCCGGGGAAAC
>DTZW01000130.1 GCA_012961165.1 Gammaproteobacteria bacterium
ATCTGCAGAACCTTGGTTGCGGCGGCGCAGGAAAGCGGCAGTCCGGCAAAGGTGTGGAACATAACCTCAAACGGTGAATCAGCAATGGTCGCTGCGATTTTCTCGGTACCATAACATCCGGCAATTGCGGCGTAGCCACCCGCCATGCCCTTGCCAGATACCATCAGGTCAGGCTCAAGACCATAAAGATCACTGCCAAATTTCTCGCCTGTGCGGCCAAAGCCAGTCATGACTTCATCCATGATCAGTAGAATGTCATTATCTTTCAGAATTTTCTGGGCTCGTTGCCAGTAATTGTCAGGAGGCGTAATCGCACCGCCGCTCGAACCGTTCATGGGTTCAGCGATCAGGGCTGCAATAGTGTCGCTGCCGTGATGCGCGATGACAGCCTGTAAATCATGCAAATAGTAGTCAGCCGCATCAGGATGATGAGCGCCAAGTGGGCATCGAAGCGGATAGGGCGTTTCGATAGTTGAATACTCATCGAGAATAGATTCGAGCCCGCGCTTTCTCGATGCGTGACCGGAGACGGCGGCAGTCGTGATTGTTGTGCCGTGATAGGACAGGCTTCTTGAGAGGATTTTGTTCTTCTCCGGTTTGCCTCTGGCAGCCTGGTACTGAATGGCGATCTTGAGTGCGGCTTCGTTCGCTTCTGAACCACCCGATGCCAGATGAATCCGGCTCAGATGTGCCGGTAGCCAGTGATCAGTCAGCTCATCAATCAGCGCCTGCCGCTCTGGTGTCATCCAGGTAGGCACGACATAAGAACAGTTTAAGGCCGCCTCTCTAATGGCATCTGCGACCTCGGCTCGCCCATGCCCTACGTTGACGACAATGGCTCCGCCGCCGGCGTCAAGAATCGGCTTGCCGTCTGGCTGAAAGAGGTAGGCACCTTCGGCGCGTGCGACCTCAAACGGTCGAGTTCGACCCAGAAATGGCCATTGATGTAGAGTCTTGAGAGGTGTCATTATTACGCCTTGTCAGTCACTTCGATGGCCAGCATAGAGCCGGCATTATTGTATCGCGAAACCGCTCCCCGCCGACGAGCCTTTTTGATCACTCAAGCCAACTTTTCTGACATCGGCCAACGCTGCTGGGATCTGACTCGACCGGCGGTCCGAAAAGCGAATCGATCGATGAGATCCAGTCCGTTGGTTCATCAAAGCCAACAGATTTCCACCGGGAGTTCCATTCAAACCCCTATTTCAGGGACAGACCTACTCGGCTACCTACACAAAAACGGGCTTAATTCTACTTATACTCTGGGGCAGCTTTCCCGCAGCGAATGGTCAATGTCTGAATAGCCGCTAATCTACAGGCCTACAGACGGTAGGGTTGATCACTGATCAGGTTTTCTGACCATGCAGGGGACTTTTACCGGCTAGCTGAAGGGTGCTGGTTTAAGGTTGACTTGCTGGTGAGTTATCAATACAGAACCATGCACCGAACCTCGATGCTCCATCGGTCTGGAGCATCTTTAGGCGTTTGTGCATCATAAAATGCACTATGAAAACTGAACGTACAAGGACCGTCAGCCATGTGGTCAGCTTTCGCGCCCCCACTCTGTGCCAGCAATCCCGCAGAATCCCACTGTTTGATCAGCAATACTTCGCTGCGCGTCATGGCCGGGTAGCAATAGAACAAATGCCGCTCATCGTACTTCGCCCAATAGTTCTCACCTACCCGGTCAGGCATGTGAATCTCGAATACAACAAGGTCTTCAGGCTGGACGCTCTGTCCGTCGCACAAAGCTAGTGGGTGGGTTGCAACCGGTACAGATTCAATGTTACGCCACACATTTATGATTGCGAATCGACCATTGTCCTTGAGAGCCGGGTTTGCCGCATCTTCGGGAATCAACCCATGGCCCTCTGGCATGACTTGTCTGAGCGTGTCGTTAACACTAGATGCCTGCGTTAATTGCGTGAGCCGATCCCGCGCGGAACGTAACGTGTAGTCGCCGTGAACAATATGCGCCGGGCCCTGGACGTCTTGCCCGCCTTTGACCCTACGTTTATCAGCCAACCCACCGGCCGAACGGATGTTATGATCGAAAGCCCATACTTTCCCACTTGTTGCCTCCGCGACAATTTCCTCGCAGTCTCGATAGTAACTGGTTATGACTTCTTCATGATCCAAAAAATCGTAGCTTGGCACGGTCTTTTGCAGCAACTCAAAACCATTTCGCGTCAAACTCATAGTATCTTCCGGCGACAGTTGCCGCGCATCTTTTACCACGATCTCGTGAGACTCGGTTTCTACGCCTTCGCTATCTACAAAGTTACCTCGATCGTCGCGGGTCATGCGCACACGATCATTTCGGTAGAGAGAAGATTCTGTCTCTGACGTTAGAAAGTGAAATTCACCAGTGAAACTGACATTGGCATTAGCGATAGTTTTCTCCTAAAAGTGGTTGATCCAGGAAACAGAACAGTCGATCTCCCACGGCTAAGACAATCAAAGGTTAGCACTCATCCTTATGATACCTCTCGTTCCAGCGACATCGGATCGTTTCCGAACCACTCCTTGCTCATACGCTGGATATAAGCCGACAAGTTGTCGTGTTCTTGAGCCGCATCCTTGAGCTGCGAGGTGTACGGGCCATTCATAATCTGCCACAAGAAAGCGTATGTCGTGGCATCAACAGAGGTCGGCTGATCTCCAAGAATATATGGGTGCTCGCCCAAAAATGTTGAGAGGGCATCCAGGTCCTCCCTACCACGTTTGTCGAGCTCGTCTTCAGTAAAAGCCCCTACACCATGCTCAATACATTTGCGCCGACTATCATCCCGTGCTTCTTCATAACTAGCCTGATCGAGCTCTTTCAGCATCCCTGGAGTGTCCCAATATGGATTCTCGGGCGCCCACCATCGCTCGCGCGCCATGATCCACCAAATATGCTCCTCGATCATGCGCTTGATTGTGTGGCCCTTAGCTCGCTCACTGCTACTAAGTGCCTCATCCAGAGGATCACCGAAATGTTCTTTTAGGTAATCGACAATGATGCTGGAATCAGCGATCTGAGCGCCGTCGTGCTCTATGTAGGGAAGTTTGCCTTTGGGAGCGGTCTCAGCAAAGCCCATGCCAAGACTCCTGGTTTCAAATTCGATACCCGCCATGCGCAAGTAAGTCTCAATTTTTAGTACAAACTGGCTGATGCACCCAAATTTATCCCAGGCCGGACCAAACCGGAACAATGTAATCACAGTCTCCCTCCGAATGATGTCTTCTGAGAATACTAGTCTAGCTCACTCTGTGAGAGTGCGTCGATTCAATTCGGGGTAAGGCGAGTAGAAGGACATCCGGCAAATACAGGCTATATTGAAGCCATGATGCTGTGCAAAGGATTCAGATCACAATAAGTCATGAAGATAGGTATTTTAAACCACATCTTTTCCAGATTGCTAAAGTGTCTTGAAAAGTATCTTGAAAAGTATCTTGAAAAGTATCTTGATCGGAATTTTTTTGTATTAATAAGTCAGGGTGGCAGCTTTCCCGTAGCGAATGGTCAATGTCTGACTGGCCACTGACCTACTAGCCTATAGACGGTAGGGTTAATCACTGACCAGGTTTTCTGGTCGGGCAGGGGAGACTTTTACCGATACTTATGCAAGCGATGTCGTGAAAGAAGATGAAATAAGAGCCCGCCAGCATCATCAGTGCCGGGCGGTTTTTGGGGTCATAATGAATCAACTCGACCAACAACATGCGGGCATCGTCATTATGGGCTTTTTGCAGCATGCCTTTGGCGTGCTGCAGAATTTCTTCCAAATTTGGTGTCATCGAAAAACCTATCTACTCACCTAAAACAACGGTTTATTTTCCAGCGAACCGATTTAAGACTTCATACCAATAGTCCTGAAAGATAAGATATGAATCTTTTCTTATTCTTTCGTTGAGACCATGCTCAAACCCACCGCCAATGTCATAAAACACCCCTGACACACCATAGGTGGGAATACCGGCAACTCTGGTATGTATTCCATCAGTGGCATATGCCGCCATAGAACCAACAACCGGGATACCGGGATAATACGAATGAATAGCACTTTTTATTGTCTCGTACACCGCTGGCAGGACAGGAGAGTCTGGACTTGCCTTGGGGTTACCCAAAACCTTTATTTCAATGGCATTATTGCCCACCACATCTGACAGTTTTGCATGCATCTGTTCAACACTGACGCCAGGGAAAACACGACAGTTAACCGTCGCTGTCGCTGTTTGTGGCAACGCATTTTCGGCGTGACCCGCTTTTAACATTGTGGCAATACATGTCGTTCGGACCATCCCTACCAGATGCGGGTGTTCTGACAAAATATCCGCCGCTTCCACGTCATTTGGATTTTCGGAAAACCGTTTCATGGCCTGAGCAACTTTTCCGGTGCGGCTATTAGCCACATCCCTGAAATAATTCCGGGTAATCTCGGTGGACTTGACCGGGAAACGGTGATTTTCAAGGTTTTCCAGTGCGGCCATCAGATCATAAATAGCATTGTCCTTTCTGGGCGCAGAGCTGTGACCACCTGGATTGCGAGCCGTAAACTCAAAGGTCATATAGGACTTTTCGGCAGCCTGAAAGTTAAAGGAAACCGGTTTGTCGTTCTCATCCAGAGCTCCGCCTCCCGCATCCGCATTCAGGGCAAACTCCGCATCGGTCAGATGTATATACTCTGTGGTCATCTGCTGGATTGTTGTCATGTCCGTCTCTTCGTCTCCCGAGAAGACGATTACCAGATCTCTGGTGGGGACGAACCCTTCTTTTTTAAGCCGGATAAAGGTATTAGTCAGTGTCGCAATGCCCGCTTTATTGTCAGACACTCCCCTGCCGTAAAAACGCCCTTCTTTTTCAATCATAGTGAAGGGGTCATCCTCCCAGTCACTGGGAAGTGCATCCACAACATCCATATGGGCCATTAACAGTATCGGGCGACCACCAGTGCCATCACCTTTGTAACGAACAATCAGCGAAGCCAGATCTGGTTCTTTGGGAATAAGATGAACATCACTTTCCGGGAAACCGGCATTGATAAACTTCTGTTCAAGAAGCTTGGCCATCACGGGAACCTGACCATGGCCTTTGGCTGTGCGGTATGAAACCAGCTCCCGCAATAACTCTACGGCGTCGGTTTTGTATGACTTATCTTCAGCTGCAGTAGAATGAGCCATCAAGCCCAAAAGCAACGACACAACCAACAGCGACCTTTTTGTTAACAATTTACCTAATTTCATTATTTGCCGCTCCCTTACAGTTTTAATGTTCTCGTGTTGCCCGGAGAAGATAGGTATTTTAAACCACATCTTTTCCAGATTGCTAAGGTATCTTGAAAAGTATCTTGAAAAGTATCTTGAAAAGTATCTTGAAAAGTATTTGATCGGAATTTTTTTGTATTAATAAGTCAGGGTGGCAGCTTTCCCGCA
>DTZW01000131.1:0-27015 GCA_012961165.1 Gammaproteobacteria bacterium
TCAGACTGGGAAGTTGGTGCGTTTACTCCGGTACTTTACCCCGGGTAATTACTCCGACCCCAGTTATTAGGTCTTAATTTCGCAGCGAAAATCTTCGAATTTTCCACTGGAGCTGCGCGGGATATGTTCATGATAGGTGAGCCGTAAATCAAAGGCATAGCCAAGTCTCGGCGTGATCAATTCTTTTAACTGCGTTTCTTCCTCTGCACTAAGGGGGCGCTCAGTGACCAGTTTCAGTTCGATAATTTCCAGTGTTTTTTGCACAAATTGAAATTGTTTGATGGGCGCAATTTCGATGAATTTGTCATGACTCAGAATCGGCCAATGGTTGGTGCCGTCTGGAAGTTGGATCATGTTGCGCTGCCGGCCAAAAATTCTGTTGATCACCGGCAGGCCACGACCGCAATCGCACGGAGCGCCCACTTCGGCATAATCTCCGATATCGTAGCGGATGAGGGGGGTGGCGAAATTGTGCAAATCCGTCAACACAACGCGGCCGGTTTCTCCGGCAGCGCAAGGGCGCCCGTTTTCATCCAGAATTTCGAGAATCACATGTTCAGATTGAATGTGATAATGGGTATGATCCGGGCATTGCAGAGCGAGATAACCAGCTTCCTGTGTGGTGTACATATCGACCAGCGGGATATTCCATTGCTCCTGGCAGAGCTCGCGTAAATAGGGCGGCACCAACTCCGATAATGTCTCAACCTCGCGCAAGCTCGGCAGTTTGATACCTGCCTCTGCACAATGACGAATCAGCGCCTCCAAATTGGATGGATGGGTGATCAGGTAATCCACATTCTGGCGTTGGAGCCATTCAGCCTGCTCGGCAATAGGTGTTTCAATGCTGAGAAAGTGGGCCGTGCCGGTCGGCAGGGCGGAGGCAAAGCCGGCGCCCCAATTGGGCAAGGCAGCGCCTTTGGGATAAGGGGCAACACCTGTTCTGTCGTAGCGAATAGCGGCCAGCGTGCCGCTCACATCACAGCGCCGCCAAAAGAAATCGCGCACCGTAAATAGGTTCCAAAAAACACCCGTGAGTCCCGAGCCCAACAACTTCACCGGTGTGCCGGTAGAACCGGAGGTGACGATGTTATTGGTCTTGCCATGGCCCTTTGGCAGCGCAGTACTTGCCAATTGCGCGCCGGCCTGTTGGATATCGCCGCGCTTAAGAAGCGGTAACTTCAGCCAGTTTTCGTCGTTGCATGCGGTGTCGGGATTGTAGCCGGCCTCGCCAAGTCGTTTGGCGTAGTAGGGTGTGGTGGCAAAGGCATGGCGCAGCAAGCTATCCGCTTGGCGGAATTGCGCGGCGCGTAGGCGCTCCAGCGGCCACCACTGGCTTTGCTCTAATTGAAACAAGAGCGTGAGCAGGATATTGCCGTTTATTTCCGGAATTGCTGGCCAAACAAGGCCTTGGAGGGCGGATTTCGGGATGGGAATGTGGCTGGTTGGTTGCATAGCGGGCATGTATAGCACGCTGGGCGGTTGGCGTCGCTAGGGGCGGGCGAATTTGGCTTGGAAATGGCGAATTTAGGCGGGAAAAAATGGCACTGGCCCCAAACCGCAAGATCGGCGATAGTCGCCTCCTGAATGTGTGATCACGCGGCCAATAATGGCGCGTGACTGTGGGCTCCTGAAGCGCAAGCCAGGAGCTGGAGGAATTGAACAATGAGCGTGCAACCAGCCCATAACCTCTCCCTCGAGGAGATGGATAAACAGAGCTTTCTGCATTCCTACACCGCTCTCAAGGATCACAATGAGAATGGACCAACCATTGTCGAATCTGCCAATGGCGTGAATATCATTGATACCAAGGGCAAGGAATATATTGATTCCATGGCCGGCCTCTGGTGCGTCAATAGAGGATAGGAATTATAACAGGGCTTTTCGAGCGAAAGTCTGAGTATCGAATCAGCTCGGTTGCCTGCTTGTTTTATGAAAGAGTGGCGCCGTATGACTAGTTGTGGTTAAACGCTACCAAGTTTTTTGTTGTTTGTGGTTATTGGCTGACCTGGTGATGGGCGATTAGCCAAGGTGCTTTTCTGTTGGCGTAGGGATAAATGCGCTGCCGTGGTTTCAACCATCAGATAGCGGCAAAGAGATCGTTTTGCGGCCCTTGGAACGGCAGGTGCACATACAGCGAAAGGTCGCTATCCCTATTGGCAGACCCGACGATTGCCTCGCCAAAGTCGGACACGGTGAACGTATCGAATTGAAGCGCAGTCGGGTAGCTGTTGTATCGGGGGCCGGGTACGTCGTATCTTTTTATCAGTGTGGTATCGAACTTTGCAGCCATGGGAAATTATCATTGAAAGGATGGTTTATTGTAGGGGCCGGCCCTCGTAAGCTCATGCGGTGGTGCTTAGTGGCGAGTTCGTTTTTTTATCTCAGTTATCGCTTTGTGACCGGTAATGTTTGAAGATTAACGTTGGTAGGTTGGTTGACATTAAGCGGTTTTGTTCGGACTTTTTCCATTGCGATTTCCACGGTGCTATCGATTGCGCGCAGGGTCTTGCTCAGGCCAATAAATGCGGCTGTAACCACGACCAGCGCAATGCAAGCACCCAGTATTGCATTTGCAGCGCCATAGTAGTCTGCTGCGATGGCCATAGGAAATACCCCGAGGGGAGTCAGACCAAACGACATCATCATAAAACTACTCATTCGCCCCCTGACACTATCATCTACTAAAATTTGAACTGTCGCGTTATTGACGGTCTGAAATGCGCTAGCGCAGAGGTTCGCTAGGGCAAGGGGCAGCAATGCAAGGTAGAAAATACTTGTCTGGGTAAACACGCCCAGCAACACCGCAAAGCTTATGACTGTTACGCACATTAAGCGCAGTCTCTCGGACTTGTCTCCACGCCTTGCAATCCAGATCGAACCCAGTACGCCGCCAACGCCGCCGGCGCCCATGAGAATACCGATGCCTGTTTCGCCCGTTTGCCAGCTCTGTTCCACGAGCATGACTAATAGACTTTGAAACGGCATCGCGAGAAACATGGGTACCAGGCCAAAGAGAAGACAAACCATCACCGGTTTGTTGACTTTGATGTACTGAAAGCCATAAACGATATCCGCCAGAAGCGGTTTCTTTCCTCCCTCGGGTTGAATCGCAATATTACGTTTGACGAACAGCATACAAATTACGGCTGAACCGTACAGCAAGGTTGAGACGATGTAAGCTGCCACAACCGAAAACTGAGCAATGATAATCCCGGCCATCGCAGGTCCGGCGACTCGACTCAGATTCATGGCACCGCCTGAAATCGCCATGGCACTTTGAATGCGCTCGTGACCGACAACGTTGACAGTAATCGCCATCCTTGCTGGCATGATAAACGGGAAAGCGCAGCCGGCTATAAATGCAGTGCAGAGCAGGTGCCAAAACTCTAGTTGTCCCAGCAGCAGTAGACTTAAGATAAAAATTTCGTTTCCCGTAATCAGACACTGCCCAATAATGACCAACTGGCGCCTCTCAACACGATCGGTTATTGCGCCACCAATCATTGATGCAAACATCATGGGAACGGCGACAACGAGGTTGATGTAGGCGAGCGATTGGGCTGAACCCGTTAGGTCCCAGGCAAGAATGCTACGGGTCAGTATTTGGCCCTGCATAGCAAAGAAAAAAGCGATATTACCGAAGAAAAGCCACCTAAACTCAGGGATCGACAGTACTGAAAAAGCACCAGGCTTGCGAATAGAGGGCTCTATCGAAGGGGTGGTGATGGTCAAGCATCCTTAAATGAAGCAGAAGTTAGAAGCAGACGTAAGGTCTTTTCTGTAGAAGCGGCAGGAGTATAACGCAATCAGGAGCACGTAATATTTCAAAAGGCGTCGCGACAGTCCAGCGGCCTGAGATTCGCAACACTCGCCTGTTTCCTGGGACGTTAGGCAGCGCTATTATGCCGCATATTCCTTCCCGCGTATTCGTCGTACGTACCCTTCCGCTCGGTGATTGGCGTGTCCTTCATTCAGGTGACTTGCGTGACAATTGTCGAGACAAATTCAGGATCATGACGGACTAACGATGATGTTAGCTAGGTGCCGTTTCCGGGTGAGGTAGAAACAGCAAGAGGGAGCAATGAGTGGCGAGTTGCTCGATCCACTTTTAGCATCTGCGGTTAAAAGTTCACTTAACCATGCCTTCCCTAGTATGCTTTGGGTAACCCAAGAAAAGGAACCCCTACGATGTCCATCACCGAAGAAGCTAAGTTCGACAACCCGCACCTGCGAAAAAATAACGAACCGGTTTATGATGAAATCACAGCGGAAAACCTCGAGGTGATTGGTGAGATCCCCAGCGATGTTGAGGGTAACTTTCTAAGAGTTGGGCCGAACCCCTACTACGTGCCAGATGAGGCGAAGTATCACATCTTTGATGGTGATGGGATGATTCATGGTGTCCATCTCAAAGATGGGAAGGCAACCTACCGGAATCGATTTATCGATTCGCCAGGGCTGCGAGAAGAGCGAGAGAAAGGTGAGTGGATTTACCCCGGCCTTAATATGTTCGGTGAATACATTGCTCGTGGTGAAATGCCGGGTAGTAAAAATACTGGCAACACGGCGATGGTTCACCATCAAGGCCAATTGTTCGCAATGATGGAAGGCGGTACACCCTATCGAGTATCGCTGCCAGAACTGACGACGGAAGGCGAACACGACTTTAAGGGCACGCTGACGCATAACTTTACGGCGCACCCTAAGGTGGATGCTAAGACCGGAGAGATGATGACCTTTGGCTATGGTATTACACCGCCATTTTTGACCTATTCAGTCGTTGGTGTTGACGGATTGGCAGGGCACACCACTGAGATTGAAATCCCGAAGCCTGTCATGATGCATGATTGTGCAATCACCGAAAACTATACGATCTTCCCTGATCTTCCTCTTGTATTTGATCTCGAGAAAATGATGTCAGGTGGCGGGCTTGTAAACTGGGATCCGCAAAATGGTTGCAGAATCGGTATTGTGCCTCGGTTGGGCGATGACACTTCTATACGATGGTTCGAGATTGAAGAAAGCTTTTTGTTTCACGTGGCGAATGCGTGGGAAGAGGGCGATGAGGTGGTATTCCAGGCATGTCGTTCAAACAGAGGTGGCATTGAAACCAGCGAAGACACTCGAGTGCAGGACCAACTGGGTCAGTTGCATGAGTGGCGGTTCAATATGGGGACCGGTGATGTGATCTCCAAACCAATCGATCGACAATATTACTGCGACTTTCCGCGAATTCATGACGATTTGGTCGGGTACAAGAATCGATATACCTACGTCGCCAGGTTTCGTGTTCAGGATATGCCCGTCTTTGATGGCGAGATGAAATACGACAATGAAACCGGTGAGATTCAGGTGCATCAGTTCGGTGACGGCCGGGAATCGGGTGAAGCGGTTTTTGCGCCTCGAATAAATGCCAGGTCGGAGGATGACGGGTATGTTATTTGTTTTGTATATGACGAGAACCTGGGCACGAGTGAGTGTCAGATTATTGATGCGCTCCGGTTTGAAGACGAACCTGTGGCGCGTATCAAAATCCCGCAGCGAGTGCCGCATGGCTTTCACGCGTCTTGGGTTCCCGCGAGTAACTCGTAGAGGGTCAAATGCCGAAAAGATAGGTGTGCACGGCATAGCCTTATCGGGCCGCGAAAAAAACAGAGGGGCTAATGCCCGTTTGTTTTGCTCTAGCGTTATCACCCCAAAAATTACTGCAGAGTAAATTGAGCTGTGGCGGAACCTCTACATGCCGCTGCACAGCAACTGTGTCTAAATCCGGTATTTGAACGGTAAAGTTGTATGACGTTGGACCTACCTCCCATAATGAAATGGCAAATGACTAGTTGAGTCGGAAGATCGAGTCGAAGTAGAGGCTAGCTGTTACGCCTACTGTTGAGACGCTTTGGAGCAACTGAATTTAGTGAGTGAGTAGGTGTATGATTCCCTTGTTAGGGCTGGTGTTGTTGTTGTGCAGGAACCGGGATACGAGCCCCGGGGAAAATCTGCTAGATATTTTGATCCTGATGGAAATATCGCTAGCATCACAGAAGCTAAGTGAGTGTCGAGTGAACGTGATATTTCACTTGAAGTAACGGTCTATTTTTCCTTGCACGGGTGCGTGTTAGTGAATGTCGTCCAATTTTTTACTCCGCAATGTGGAAATGGTGAGATATGAAAACAGTCACGGTACAAGAGCTCTATGTGTATCCCGTCAAAGGTTGTAATGGCATCCCCGTCGAGGCGTTAGATATTACCGAACAAGGTATTGTCGGTGACCGCGAATTTACTTTCGTTGGCGATGGAGGAGTTCTGATTGAACAAAAACAATACCCAAAAATCGCCTCGGTTCAGGTAGAACAGACCAGTGAAGGGCTCGTTTTCAAGCATGTGGTAGAAGGCTCGATTCTCCACAAAACAAGAACCGAGGGTGAGTCGGTACCCGCAAAATGGGTATTAGATGAATTTGAAGGTACGGATCAGGGTGATGAGATTTCGCAGTGGATATCTCACATTTTAGATATGCCTATTCGGTTGATCCGGATTAATCAGCCCTGGACAGTCAACTTCCCGGTGCCAGATATGGTCCGTCTTCACGGTAAGTCTAAACGACGATTTACAGCAGCTTCCGAATTGTCGCTCACAAATCTCGCTTCTTTAGAAGCGCTTAATGCTGATTTGGACGTGCCTATTCCCATGAACAGGTTTAGATCCAATATTGTTGTTGATGGCATAGGCGCCTACGAAGAAGATGAGATGGATTTTGTCGTGGCTGAAAACGTGGAGATATTGCAGGTCACACCAGCAGAACGTTGCGCAATAATTTCTACAGATCAGAAAACGGGCGACCGACCGGAAAATAATATATTTGATGTTCTGAGAAAGACGCGTGTCAAAACGGAAGGTAAGTTTGGCAGTGGGTTGATCTTTGGTAACTACATGACCGTGAAGAAACCAGGCAAGCTTTGTTTAGGTGATCAACTGACCTTTGAACCGGTGGCTAGGAACGATGTGTCCAATGGTTCAGGCTGAGAGGCTGAAACGCTATTCATAGGAGAATTTTTTTGGCACAGTTTAAGTCCAGCGAAGGGCGTTTCTTTCACAGCCTGGCACTTCTCTATGCCCTGAGCGCGTACGGCCTGGGTCTGGCTGGTATTGTTCTCGGTAACACCTGGATCAATATTGCTGCGACCCTGTTGCTGGCCCATGGCATGGTGATTGCCGCCTACCTGGTGCACGAATGTGGTCACAACACCGTGTTCACCGATAATGCCGACAACGCCCGCCTGGGCAGATGGCTAACCTGGCTGTGTGGTGCCAGCTATGGCACATATGAAGATATTCGCTACAAACACTTTCGCCACCATGTGGATAACGATGACGTAGTCTGGTTTGACTACGAGGCTTTCTTTGAGCGCCATCCCTGGTTCTACCGGCTGACGATAAAGCTCGAGTACTTCTATATCCCTGCTCACGACCTGCTGATGCATTTCATCATGGTATTCGGTTCTTTCATTATCCCCCAGCGGCGCAACCAGCGAGCGCGCAACGTCACGGTGATCCTGATTCGTGCAGCGGCGTTTGCCCTGGTGGTCTGGTGGTCGCCAATGGCAGCCCTGTTGTATGCAGTGGCCTATATGCTGATGATGACAGTACTGCGCTTCATGGACAGTTTGCAGCACGACTACCCCTATCACCTCACCCTGTTTACTGAGCCTTACCCGGAGCATCGCGGTGACCTGGAGTGGGAACAGGAACACACATTCAGCAATGTCATTTCCTTCAGGTGGGAATGGCCCAACTGGCTGGTGCTGAATTTTGGCTATCACAATGCCCATCATGCCAGGCCTACCACCCCCTGGTACCAGTTGCCCGGGTTGCACCGGGAATTGTTTGGCGATGACCCGGCCCGGGTCATACCGCTGTGGTCACAACTGCGCTTGTTCCATCGCTACCGCACCTATCGAGTTTTTCACGATGCACCCGGGCTGGCAGAGGTAGAGGGAGCTGACTTTTTGCGGGCTGCCCAACAGGCCCGCGTTACCGGTGGCAATGCCGCCTCTTTCCTGACTTCCTTCTAGCATGCAAGCACTGGAGATATACCAATCCCTGTGGGCGATGGAGCAGCGGAATCCACAAGGGATAGAGCCCAGCGCTGAATACAATTTTGCAAAAATCGCCGGGGCTGGCTACCACGGTGTTTGCCTGGACCCAAACGTCAGTGAGATTCCGGACTGCCTGGCGCTTATGCCCTTGTTTGAAGAACATCAGCTCGGCTGCATGGTCAATGTCTTCCCAGAAACCGCTGACGAGTTACAACCGCTGCTGGATATGGCGGTACAAATGAGCGCCTGTCAGGTCAACGTGATCGGCGCGGTGATGCCACTGCGGCCCGAAGACGCGGTGCCAACGCTCAAACGCTGGCAGGCGGAGGGGGCCGCTAGTGGCATACCGCTACTCATCGAGACCCACCGGGACAGTACCCTCAACGATTTGTATTACACCCTGCGGGTACTGGAGCTGATGCCAGAATTGCGCCTATGCGCCGATTTGTCTCACTTCGTGGTCGACCGGGAATTCCGTGAACCGCTGTGCGAACGGGATCAGTCCTATATACGTACCATCCTGGAGCATTCTGACTGCATCCAGGGCCGGATCGCCAATCGCGAACAGGTGCAGGTGCAAATTGACTTTCCCCAGCACCAGGCCTGGGTAGAGATCTTCAAAGACTGGTGGCGTCTGGGCATACAGTTGTGGAGAGAACGCAGCCACAACGATGCCACCCTGCGCTTCCTGTGCGAATTGGGTCCGCCCAGTTACGCCATTACCGATGCCAGGGGCGAGGAGTTATCAGACCGCTGGCAGGAAGCCCTGACTATACGATCTTGGGTAGAGGCTATCTGGCAACAACTGGAATCAAAGCCAGGCGTAAAATTGTAATAGTGACAGACCCAGGGTGGTGCTGACGATCGACAGGTCTGTTGATACCACGACGATGTTTGCCGTCAATGGCCCGTTTTCGCCCGCCGCCATAACCATGTTGTAACCCGCAGCCGCCCCGGTCCGGGGTATTGCTGGCTCTATAAACCTTCTTCGAGATACCACTGATACTCCTTTCTTAATAAGTCACCCCGGCGATACGTTTGGGTTTGTATAGAGGATCATTTTATGCCGTGGGCGTATTATGCAATTGTAGTAAGTGCCGGGGGCCAATTTGCATGTGGTATACCTATTCCATAAGCCGTCAGACACCTCAGGACTGAATGACGGCTTCGAGGAGAAAGCGGCCTCTTTTACCCAGCAAAAGTGATCAGCGAAACCTTCGGCTTGCGTCTATTTTTAGACGATTGGGCCATTTTCTGCTTCTAGCAGAAAATGCTAGGGTTCCGGCAAAAAACATCGCTTTCTGACGTACCTTATTCTCGAAAATAATTGGAGGTAAGTGGCATGGTTTTGGAGACCGCAGCGAATTATGCTGATGTCATTGGTGGTGTAGCAGTAGTTGTCTCGCTGATTTACGTAGGTATTAAAGTTAACAAAAGCACCTCTGCAATTCGATCATCAGCGGCAAATGACGCCACCGTTGCCATGCAATCGTGGTATCTCGAAATGGGAACCAATCGACAGGCTAGCGATATATGGCTCAACGCAATGACAAGCCAAGATCCGCTTGAAACCCACGACGAATTTCAGTTTATGATGTCGATGCATTCCGTTCTTCTGGGCATGCAGAACAGTTATCTTCTCTCGCGGGAGGGCACTTTGGATGAAGAATTTCGTGAGGCTGTAACTACTGCGATAGTTGCGGTTAAAGATCTACCGGGTATGAGTCGCTGTTGGAACCAGCGAAGAGACTTCTTTCACCGTGAGTTCGCACAGTATGTGGATGGCCTCTTACTTCAAGAGTCGATTGAGACCCTCGACATGTACAAAAGATCAGATGCTGAGCCAGATCAGTAGATTCAAGTTTGGGAGAATATACGTCATAGACCCAATTTTCCGAGGAACCATATGTATGGTAATTGCTAAAATCCATTCAAATTAGGATCATAGTGGTGTGGTGATCCTCTGGATGGTCAATGTGCTGGCTTTGGGCTTAGAGCTAATGGAGTTGATAGATGCAGTTACGTAAAAGCGGTCATCCCTATATAGAAGTTATTCTTGCTTACTATCGCGGCTGCAATAGCCAAGACTTTGATTTGATGATGTCTACGTTTACCCCCGATATTGTTCATTATTTCGTAGATCATAGCGCGGTTGTTGGCGCGGAAGCTTTAGCTAATTACTGGTGTAAGGTGGCGCCGAAAAGTAACGCAAACTGGGAGATGGACCACGTAGTATTGCAAGAGCGCGAAGCAGTTATTGAATGGAGTATGCGCTGGCAGCCCTCACAAACTGGTGAAGCAGAGATACTTCGCGGGGCAGAATGGTATGTCTTTGAAGACGACCGTATCAGTGAGATTCGTTCTTATCACTGTAACTACTATCTTAATGCGCCAGAAAATCGTGAACTTCACGATTTTGATTATGCCGGAAGAGGTTATCGGCAACTTTAGACACCTTTGCCTATCATTTCCTTGCAAGACTTTATGACGAAAGGGCGAATTAGTCTGTAAGATTTAAGGTGGCTAACAAATAGGTAAAGAAAAAGGAGGCTACATGGCTGCTTATCTTCTAGGAAACTTTAAAGTCACTAATGCAGAAGGATTCGAAAAGTATCGAGACCTTGTAACTAAGACGATACGCGACCACGGAGGGGAGTACGTCCTTGTCGATATGAACTCAGTTGCCGTTGAGGGTGATGCTGAGCATCTGTCAGTAGTACTGAAATTCCCAGATATGGAAGCTCTACAAGGCTGGTATGACTCACCAGAATACCAGGAGATTCATCCGTTAAGGGCTGATAACAGCGAGGGTAATGTTACGTTCGCAACTACTGGAACAGCGAGGAATGATTAAACGGAATACCGAACTGGCCGAGACCAATGATTAGCAGAGTAAGGTAAAGATCATGGCCATCTCATCGATGAAAAAACCATGAAGCGGATTGTTCGCAACGATATTTTTCTGACCAGCAATCTCGCCGCACTGAGTGATGGTTTGATGCAGCATCCTTACTTTGGCAATCCGAAAAACCCTTCCTATCACAAGTTCAAGGAATTCCTCGAAGGATCGAAAGACTTCGTTGCTTTGGTGAGAAAGCATGAGCCCCGTTGGGTATTCGGTGAGGATTTTGCTCTTTCTTCAAAGGCATTCATGCGTCAGCACATTGATTTTGAAAAATGGTATGCCTGAGGGCTGTTTGGTAACCACTTTGCGCTTCGAGGTATGACCTCGACTGGTGGCGAGTTGGCTGCGTTGACAGGCAAGTTGAACCCTTATCCGGGCAAGCGTGGTGTGATTGAAGAGGGCACATATGCTGACCTTCTGATCGTTGATGGCAATCCACTTGAAGACCTTTCGGCGATCGGTGCACGAGAAGGGTGGTTTAACGCGCCTCATCGGAATGAGGACATTACGTCAATCCGAATGATCATGAAAGATGGTCGGATATTTAAGAATACGCTTTAAACAAGAGTCGTATGTTAGATCTGATTGTCAAAGGTGGGACGCTTTACGATGGCTCTGGCGGAGCGGCTCGTTCCTTCGAGTCTGCACGGTGTGACAACGGCAGTCATGGGTAACTGCGGCATCGGCTTTGCGCCAATTCGACCCGCTGACCATTCATCATCGGCAGTTCAGCAATATCACGACCAGCCTGCCATGACACCGGCGATGCCACCATCAACAATAACAACATCGACTTCAGCCGGTAGCGCATTGTTGAAGGAGATTGGTGAGTTTTCGTTAATTACTGGCTCTAGGGAACCTCGATCAGGTTTTTGATAGCCCAATAGCAGAGCTAGTTGGTTGCCAGCTTTCTTGCCGCATCTGAACTGAATGGATCAGAACATTGTTTGAAAAGGCTTATTCGACTCGCAGCCCAGCTGTTCACGGCTTGAAACTAGCTCGCTGCGTGATTGGGCCCTTGAATGTTTGGCGCAGTCTTGATCACGTTGCTGATGCTTGCTTCACTTACCTGTAGGAGCAAAATTGAGGCAGAAACAGCGTGCAGTCCAACAGCGATTGTCATTGATTGGAGCCTTGGAAGGCCGAGCTCAATTCAGGGGCCGTTTCCTACGAAACAGGCGATTTATCGAGGCGCAGTTTGTCTTTGGAAAGAAAATTTGTTGCTCGATATTGCGGGCAGCTACTGGAAATCCACGAGGTGCAAGTTGTTGATGATGTGGTTGAGGAGATTGTGCAGTATTTGTAGAGCAACCACGACAGGAGACGCGTTGAGGTAATATGATTTGCTATCAAATTGAAATGAACACTTATGCACAGGAGAAACAGTAATGCATGAAGCTAACCTGACTCGCTTCGGGCCCAGTGTGTTCGGGGGTGTGTCTGCAACAGCATCAACATTCAGGGCCCTTGAAGGTGCAGGGAAGCTGATTCTTTGGAATGAAGGCCTCCTGAATGCTCGGATCAAGATCAATGGTCTTGCTGTTCAATCACAAGTTAGTGCAGAGGACACGGAAGTTGTTATTCCAATAAACCTCAACAGGGACAACACGATTGAAGTGAGTGTTTCCGGTACACTGGGAATTCGAGTGACTCAGGTTGCTCAGGCAGATCTTGGTTTATTGTGCCAGGGCTATTTTGGCCTTAACACCAGTGACATAGAACGGCAAAGGGCATTCTATGAAACACTGGGGTTTATTGGGGAGATTTATCCTGCGGGTCCAGAGACGAGCACAACCTTCGCGCAGGCATTGGGCTTTGAGGATGACTACCTGATCCACGTCTCGCTGCACAGCCTGGAAAACCCGCCAGTGATGCCATTCGTCGATACCGTAGAGTTCAGGGAAGATTCGTTCCGAGACGAGCCGCCCTATGCCGACTTGAATCATATCGGCATGGCATATGCCACTTACTCAACGACGGATCTAGATGGTGATATTGCCTATTTGAAATCGAAAGACGTCGAGTTCGTTTCTGCGCCGGCAATTGCGCCTAATGGCGAACGGTTTGTGTTCTTGAAGGACCAGGATGGCGCCTACTTGAAATTAATTGCGACTAGTGAAGGAGAGGCGCCAACTGAAAATCCAAACCTGGTGCGATTGGTTAACACAAACATGAACGTCACTGATCTGGAACGGTCGCGAGAGTTCTATCGTTTGCTCGGCTTTACAGAATCGATTTCAGCCTCCCAAAGTGGTGCTGGTGATTTCGCAATCGCCCATGGTTTTGATGGGGTCATTGAATTTGAAGGTGTTGATGTCAGTTTAGGTGAGGGTACCGACGGAGCGACCCTTCAGTTACGTCAGTGGAAAACCCCCTTCGATGATGCAAAAGCATATCCGCCCCCGGTGAATCATTTAGGTATCGATCGGATCAATTTCTATGTGAAAGATCTGGACTCGGCGGTGGAGGCGATGAATGAGCTTGGGTTTGAACAACTGGGGCCGATTGGTGGTATGCCTGAGATAGGGATTGTTTTTTTCTTCGATCCGGATGGGATTAAGGTTCAGTTGGCTGGGCCACGGAGTGGGGAATAATTGAAAGAATAATTGGGGTCGGAGTAATTACTCTAACCCCAATTGTTCCGATCTCTTTTTGCCGAAGACGAAAAAGTTTGGGGATGTTTTCAATGTGCGGGCGTGTTGTAGGCCCTCCCGCATATTTTCCTCGCGGAGCAAGTTAACAGCGCGTCTTTTCAATACAAATTGAGAAGTACGATAAGCGGTTGATAAGCGATAAATGTGGCGGCAATGCGGAACGCCGCCCGGTAGATCATTGCCGCTATCGAAGATCCCGGTGTGATATAGAAAGTGTGATATAGAAAGTGTGATAGCGAAAGTCTGAGTATCGAATCAGATCTGTTGGTTGCTTGTTTTATGAAAGAGTGTAGCCGTATGACTAGTAGTGGTTAAACGCTACCAGGATTTGTGGTTATTGGCTGACCTGGTGATGGGCGATTAGCCAACGTGCTTTTCTGTTGGCATAGGGATAAATGCGCTGCCGTGGTTTTAACCATCAGATAGCGGCAAAGAGATCGTTTTGCGGCCCTTGACCCGGCCTGTGCCGGCGCACAGGGGATGTAGGCAAAGGATTAGAGGCGTGTGAGTGATCTGCTCTAAGAGCAATTAGTGATGCGATGATCAGAACCGTTCAGAACCAATTAAGATACTTTTGAAATCCGGGATAAATGCGGTTTAAACTTCCTATCCTCTCGTTCCCTGATAGTTCGATGGAACCACTGGCACTTGGTCTTGCCGGTCTGATCGAAACCCCGGTCTATTCTACAGGCAGCCGGATCAAGGCCCGGGCCACGGCGTACATGGCTTTTTATGAAGGCGACCCTGCTGACCTCGGCATTGAAAACGCGATAACTATTCCGACTTCAGTTGAGGGTGACCCCAACACTTTCGTCCTGATGATTATCAAACAGAAAGAAACGTCAAATGCCCGCAACCCAAACATGCGACTTGTTAATGCAGAAATCGGCAAGCGTGACGGATCACAGGCTTGCTTCTTTCAACTGGCTATCCAAGTCAGTTAGTACCAGTCCCAACTAGTTGGGTGTCCGGGCTTGTCCGGGCACCCTTCTTTTTTTGTTGTATCTCCTTTCCAACCTGACATAGCATAAAGGCATCACTTACTGATCAAGGTCCGAAGTCGTATGTCTGATTTGAAGAACTTCCGTGAAACTACACGGGCATGGCTTGAAGAGAATTGCCCACCGGGTGCCAGAGGTCCCGGTGAAGTCTCAAACGGTTCTACGAAAATAGTCATAGAGGATTCAGATACCAGACTCTGGCTTGAACGCATGGTCGAAAAAGGCTGGACTGTACCCAGCTGGCCAAAAGCCTATGGCGGCGGCGGCCTCAGCACAGAAGAATATGTCATCCTGCTGGAAGAAATGAAACGGATCAGTGGCAGGCCCGCCCTCTCTGGATTCGGCACGAGCATGATTGGCCCTACCCTGCTTGAATTTGGTACAGAAGAACAAAAACTTCGTCACCTGCCACGCATTGCGCGAGCAGAGGTCGAATGGTGCCAGGGCTATAGCGAACCGGGCGCTGGTTCTGATCTTGCCAGCCTGCAAACCCGTGCCGTGCTCGACGGCGACAACTATGTCATCAATGGATCAAAGATATGGACTTCAGGTGCGCACAATGCAGATTGGATGTTCATCCTGGTCAGAACCAACCCCGATGCACCAAAACACGAAGGCATCAGTTTTATGCTTTTACCCATGGACCAACCCGGTATAGAAGTCAGGCCCATCAAACTGATCAGCGGCAACTCGCCTTTCAACGAAACCTTTTTCGATGATGCGCTGGCTGCCCGGGAAGACCTTGTGGGAGAGCTGAACCGGGGCTGGACCGTAGGCAAACGACTGCTTCAGCACGAACGTTCAGGCATGGAGTCTCTGCTTCAGGGCGGCACCAGCAAAGGTAAATCAAAGCTCTCGAGTATCGCCAAGGATTACATTGGTGAAGCTGATGGAAAAATCGCCGACAGCGCCATGCGTGACCAGGTGCTGCAGTACGAAATGGCGCAACGCTCGTTGAACCTGACCAAGCGAAGAGTTATCCAGGAATCCGCGGACGGGGCGACGCCTGGTCCGGCAACATCCATCTTCAAAGTCATGTCGACAGATCTGGAAAAAATTTACTCAGACCTCGCAACCAGTTTGCGCGGCAGCCAGGGCTTCGGCTGGGAAGGTGATGCTTTTACCGACACCGAACTAGAAGATATGCGGGTACTCTTATCATCGAGAGCGGCCTCGATTTACTCCGGCAGTAATGAGATACAAAGAAACATTATCGCGAAACGCGTTCTGGGGTTACCGGACTAACTCATGAATAAACTGACAGGTTCCTGTCTCTGCGGAGCAGTCACGTACAAAACCACAGGGCCGGTTCTGCGCTTTAACGTGTGCCATTGCGACATGTGCCATATGGGCTGACGTCACACAAAAGAACGTCTCACGGTTGATGAAATTTAGGTTGGTGATTCGTTTCAACTCATGGAGTAAAACGGAAGATCCATCTGTTGATGCCACCGGTTTATGGATACAAAGTTGACAGGATTTTGCGAAGCCTTGGTAACACTGCGAGTTCGCTAAATTCGTCATCCTTTGCATAGCCAAGATATACGGCCACAAGATCTTTTCGAGGGTTGATAAACAGGCCCTGACCAGCCCATCCGCCTTTGAAGACATCATCGTTGTCGTACACCATATCCCACTGATATACGTTGTGGCGTACGCCGCCGGGTTTGCCTTCACCGAACCGCGCATGTTTCATCAATTCTGGTCTGCCTCCATGTAACATGGTGTCGATGTAGTCGGATGGCATAAGGCGTGTGTCGCTGACGACTTTGTAGCTTGGGGTAAACAGTAGTCCAAAACGCGCCATGTCCCTCGCCTTGGCAAGAAATCCACCACTGGAGCAATACCTTTACGCCCGGCGAAAAAGGCTGCGTCGCCTTCTGCACCGATGTGATGCCAGATTTCACTCGTTACTGCATCATGAAACGGCATGTCCAAGACCCGTTCGACAATCCAGCTTAGGACAAATGTGTTAGTGCCGCTGTAGTCGAAACCTGTTCCAGGGAGTGTCCACTTACCCGGTCTCATGCTCGTTAACATATCGTAGGGGGTATCTGGCGTATCAGGTGAGCGAACAGCGTCTCCCAGGGACGCCTCAAACTCATAGTAACAGGTACCTCGTGCGTAGTTACCATCAGCGCAGTCCACGCCTGACGCCATATCCAGCACATCACGAACAGAAACCCCTGCAAATTCCGACTTGCTCAGTTCTGGTACATAAAGCTCCACTGGTTGGCTGACATCGACTTTACCTCTGGCCTCAAGTACAGCGATCAACGAGGAGGCGAAGATCTTAGTGACCGACCACCAGATCGGTTTCTCGTACTCCTGCATGCGGGCGTAGTGTTCGAATACGATGCGACCCTTGTGCAGGATGACCACGCCGAGGCTGGTACTGTGCTCGCTGTTAAGAAATTCAAGGAAAGGCATATTGCCTTCAGGGGTAGCAACAGGAAATCGATCAATAGATTTATTCAGCGCATAGTCCAGTGGTCGAACCTGACCGTTTCTATACACGGGAACTGTCGGGAACAATTGCTGCAGATGACGGTTGTTCCACCGCATGTCTTCACCGGTTGGTATCCACCATACTTCTTGTGCGGGGTCCGGCAGCCGTTTGTGTTGCTTAAGTGTCTCTTCGACACTGGTTGAAGGTTTGAAAGGAGCTACATTTTCATTGGCCAAAATTGGAAAAGCTGGCAGGTTCACAACAAGCAATAAGAAAAGTCTGAACATGTGAATCACTCTGGTAGTCATGTAATAAATGTAACATGCTGGTGGTTTCTTGCCGAGTGAACGATGAAGTCGTATTTCATTGTAGTGTTCTCTCCATGTGTTAATCGTTGTTCGTGCTTCGTCCTCATATGCGCCGTCTCCCTAGAGAAAGAACACCCTCATTCTCATTAAACAGGTCATTAAGCGTGGAGTTCAGGTAGAGTCGTGTTGACTCATTACCATCGGCGTCAACCGGCACAATTCTTGACGAGCCATCGTCGGCTGGTTTGCACTTGATCATCATCGACTCGCACCGTTTCTCAGCACGATCAACCTTCTCTTCCTGTGTCGGTAGGTTGGTGCGAGGCACACGGTTAGCCGCGATTGCTAACGCATCTACTTGGTCATCATGGGCAACGCCGGGAAATCCTAGTAGCTGGAGCTGAAGCCCGGTGAACTGGCAGATTCGTAATCGACCACCTAAGGCGAGTTGGCGCAGTGCGGTAGCTCGGTCTTCTTTGTTCTTACCCTTAATCTTGAAGACGTTGAAGGGCCTTAACTTTGCGTGGTTGTGCTGAATCTCTACCTCACACGCACGAATAAAGGATTTCGAGATGTTGTCATCCTCAATACCAATATCAATAACCGCCGGATACTTGGAGATCTATGCCAACAGAAAATTACCTTGGCTAATCGCCCATCACCAGGTCAGCCAATAACCACAAACAACAACAAACTTGGTAGCGTTTAACCACTACTAGTCATACGGCTCCACTCTTTCATAAAACAAGCAACCAACAGATCTGATTCGATACTCAGACTTTCGCTCGAAAAGCCCTGTTATAATTCCTATCCTCAGGCGAAGCGCTGTTTCTGTGCAAAATTGAACTTAGAAGGGATCCATTTCTGAGACCTCTGGCCACAGGCTCAACAGAAATTATCAAAGACCATTGTAAGTGAGACCAACCGGATGGCGGGATGCAACGGTTCGCCTGGCGTGATACTAACTAAATATCTTATATAGTTAATGGCTTTTTGCCAGAGGTGGGAGTACATTTAGCCAGATGATTGCTGGCAAGGAAAAGGGTACGCTCAGGAACATACCGCTAGCTGTCACCCGCTACTGGATATTCTTTCTGGTTGTTTTGTTCACCACTCCACTTGCGATGGGCGAGGGCCGGGCCTATCTCATGACCAATTCGGTGAGCAACAATATGACGTTGTTGCACATCATCAATTCTGCTTCCGACGCGCAATCTTTCACCGGCACTCTATATAACGGCGACGGCGAACAACTTGGTAGTGCCAATACCGCGTTGCATGCCGGGTCTGTTGCCTCCCAGGCTCGTGTCATACTTTCCGCAAAAGCCCTGGAGGAATTGTTTTCTGCTTCATCCTGGTCCGGACCCGCAATGCTGGTCGTCAATGGCAGTGCTGAGTTCGATTTAATGAGCAAGCTCACCAGCCCCAGCGGCCTCGTTTCCAACACCAACTGTGTTCGCCAGGATATCGTTCACAATGTCGAAGGTTTTGATTCTGACAATATGACATTCGTGCGTTTCATCAACACGGGTCAATCGACGCTTGACGAAATCAAAGGGACCTTGACCGATACCGCCGGCGACGTCATTGGCCAGGCAGAGGTCACCTTGCTTGAGAGCCTTAACCCCAACCAGGCCATCTGGTTAAACCGAGATAACTTGAGCGGCCTCTTTGGCGAGGAGTGGCAAGGCGCTGCCAGCCTCACAATTTCCGAGAGTATTGCGGACCTCAAACTCTTAAACCTTAACTTTGTCAACGGCGAGACTTTTTTCAACTTCTCCTGCTTCGAGAACTCCGACAGCAAGCACGTTTACCTGATGACAAACTCTGCAAGCGAAAATATCAGCAACACTCATATTATTAACACCTCGTCCGCAAGCGATGCATTCACGGGCACGCTGTACAACGGCGACGGCGATCAGTTGGGAGACGCCGATGTGCCGCTGCACAATGGATCCATCGCTGCCAACGGCAGAACGATTCTTACCGCTGATGATCTTGAACAGTCCATGAACATTGATGCCTGGTCAGGACCAGCGCTATTGGAAGTACAGGGAGCAAGTTCCTTTGAACTGATGAGCAAGCTCACCAGCCCAAGTGGCCTAATCAGCAACACCAACTGTGTGCGCCAGGGTAACGTGCAGAATATAGAAGGTGCGGACTCTGATAATTTAACGTATGTACGGTTCATCAACCAGGGAACCACAACTATCAGCGATATTACCGGGAGCTTGTTTGACATTAACGGGGCGATGATTGGTGAGGCTGATACCGTGCTGGTGCAGAGCCTGGCGCCAAAAGCCGCCGCGTTCCTGAACCGCGACCAGATCAGCACACTGTTTGGCACCAGCTGGAGTGGTGAAGCGAGCCTGGTTGTCGGAGCAAGCGATGATACCGACCTGCGACTACTGAATCTCAACCTGGTAAATGGCGAAACATTCTTCAACTTTTCCTGCTACGAACGCGGTACCGTTGACGAGGGTACTTCCCCAGAACCAGAGCCAGAACCAGAACCAGAGGTCGAGCTTTTAGGTGGTGTCTGGACGGGTACTATCACAAGCAATCAGGGTACCGACGAATTTGTAGGTGTGACCACTGATGATGGTTCCTACCGGTTTTTCTCCCTCGAGACACTGGTGCAGTTTCATGGCGAATTCAGCGGCAGCGCTGATCAGCTGTCCGGAACCGGCCTGGCTGTCCCGGATGGTGAGACAGAAATCTCAACTTCTTTAAGTGTGCAGATTGTCGAACGCGAGACAATTACCGGAACCTGGAGTTCGACCAGCTCGAATGACGGAGGAGTGATAAACCTTCAGTATTGGAACATATATGAACGGAGCGGTTCTGTGAGCAAGCTGGACGGAAATTGGACTGCGCGTGATAGCGGCGTTCCCTTCCTGCAGCTCAACTTATCCAGCGGAGTTATGAGTGGTACCGATTTCATCAACTGCTCTCACAACGGCTCGATTGCGCCTGTGGATTCAACCTATAACACTTACATAATTAGTGACACGCTCAGCCAATGTGCCATCAGTGGTTTATATGTTGGTTTTGCCACCCTAACCGATGGGTCGAGCATGGAAGATTCGCTTCTGTTTGCCGTTGACAATGGTACCTACTACATCGCTGGCACGCTGGAAAAGGATTAATCAGACAACACAATACAAGGTTTTGACCATGCATTATTGCACGCAACGGCCTCTCGTTACGCTAACCAAAATCTTCACTTTACTGTGTATCTTTCACCTGGGCGCATCCCTGGCAGAAGAGCAAATGTCGGGTCTGGATATTATGGACGAATCCAGCAGGCGTCATGAATCCCAGGTTGAGATGGAGTCCTTGTCGATGACACTAACCGACAGGAAAGGCAACGCTACAGAACGGGTGCTTCGACGCTACTCCCGCATGGGTGACGCTGGCTTCTACAAATACCTGTTGGTTTTCGATGACCCGAAAGGAATCAAGGGTGTAGCGCTCCTGACCTGGGAGAAGGA
This sequence comes from Gammaproteobacteria bacterium, assembly GCA_012961165.1. GTDB lineage: Bacteria > Pseudomonadota > Gammaproteobacteria > Pseudomonadales > Azotimanducaceae > UBA9659. Next base: position 20,911 of record DTZW01000131.1, read on the forward strand.
AGGTGGTGATGACGACCAATGGATTTACCTTCCTGCAATGGGCAATCGACTGAAAAGAATCGCCTCGGGCGGCAGGATGAATTACTTCATGGGTACGGACTTTGCTTTTGAGGACCTGGTTGCCGAACAACACGATAACTACAGCTACGAACGCCAGCCAGATGAATTATTAGAAGACCAGGAAGTCTTTGTCATCGACGCACAACCAAGCAACCCGGATCTGGTGACCGGATATGAGAGACGGCGACTGTTTATCCGTAAAGACAACTATATTCTTGCCCGAGTTGATTTCTATCAACGCAGGACTGGCAAGTTGTTGAAGCGACTAACAGTTGGCAAGTTCGTACAAATTGAGGGTGAGCAGTGGCGGGCGACAGAACAACTGATGGATAATTTTGGCAAGAAACACAAAACCCAGATCACGACCCTGGACCGCTCTTTCGACGATGCCGATGTTCCCAATACCGTATTTGCTCACAGGTTCATCACCTCTAAAAGACATATGCGCTAAATAGCACTTCCCGGAGTAGATTATGGGCAGTCTGAGTGAGCTTCTGCTGTTTGCTACCAGAAATCGAATTCTGGCTCTGGTGATCCTCCTGGTTATCACCGGTATTCTTGCGTCCGGTCTCCCCAATTTAAAGATTGATACTCGACTTGAGTTGATGCTGGATCGAGATGGACCTAAGTATCAACTCTACCAGGAAGTCATCAAAGAATTTGGATCGGACAACACAACTGTGTTCTTCATACGTGACCCGAACCTGTTTACCCCAGAGAAGCTCGAAATTCTGCAATCAATGGTTGATGACATTGACGCACTCGAGCCTGTCGAAAAAGTTGACAGCCTGTTCAACCTGACCAGCATCAGGGACCGCGATGGCTGGCTTGAATCGAAAATAGTACTGGATGTCGTTCCGTTCGACCAGGCAGAGGCTGACCAGGCGCTTGCTGATGCATTGTATAGCCCCTTGCTAAGAGGCAACATCGTTGGCGAACGAGGCGACGTTACGGCGTTAACGGTTACCGTTCGGCCACCACTGCCTTCCGAAAAGGATCTGAACGGCAGTACCTTCAAATCCTTTGAAGAGATAATCGATCGATACTCACCAGACTTCGAAGAGCTGTTTCACACAGGTAATCTGCGAGTCGGTAACGACCTCCGCGAATACCTGATTAGCGATATCGTCACCCTCGGTCCGGTCGCGGTCATCGTGTTATTTCTGGTCATCGCACTGTTGCTCCGCAGTCCAACCATGAGTCTGCTGCCTGTGTTCACTTCGGTACTGAGCACTGTCTGGACGTTTGGCTTCATGGGCTATATTGATATCCCAGTTAATCTGCTGACCGCAATCCTTCCCGTTCTGCTGATGGTGATTGGCGCAACCGAAGATATTCACCTGAGCTCGGCGTTCATTGAATCTTTCGACGAGCATGAGGTCACTGACCGGAACGGCGCTGTTGAGTATATGGCCCATCACATGGCAACTGCTGTCATCATTACCACAATAACAACATCGATCGGGTTCGCATCAAACATGCTATCGAACCTGGAAATTATTCAGCATTTCGCCACGATCGCATCCTTCGGAATCCTGGCAAATGCAGTGGTGACTTTTCTTAGCGTGCCACCCCTGCTGTTACATCTGGGACCTTCTCCCGAGAAGCAGCAACCCGCAAGCGACATCGAACCCAGGCGACCCGCCTTCGACCTCTTGCAGCCAATTGCAGATTTCTGCGTTAAATACCTTCACGATACAACCAGTAAACATCCGGTGTGGGTAGCCACTGGCACGCTCGCCTTGATTGTCGCCTCCGGGGTAATACTCCTGGATGTGTCAGTGAATACCGATCCGATGACGTTTTTCCCTGAAGACTCGGAAATCATTGAACATACGGACACGATCACTGAAAACCTGAGTGGCGTACTGAATTTCTTTGTAACGGTTCAAGCGCACGAAACCGGCGCCTTCCTTGATCCTGAAAATTTGAAGCGACTGGACGAGCTCGTCAGGTATATCAATGACGGCGGAGTATTTGATCGGGCGATGGCCCATACGGAGCATTTATCACTCGTCAACCAGGAATTGAACAACGGTGACCCCCTGTATTATCGCCCCCCGGACACGCCGGACCTGGTTGAGCAGTACCTGATGTTTTTCCAGCGATCGGACATTGAGTCGTTTGTGAATTCTGATGCGAGCACCGCCAACATTGTTGTTCGATACAGTATCTATGGGTCCGAGGAGGCGCTGAAGGAGGTTGCCATACTAGAGAAGACAGCGAACGAAATATTTGGCCCCGGCATGACCGTTAACATTCTTGGAAAGTATGCACTCGTCAATGATGCATCACGGCAGCTGGTAAGTAACGAAATCAAGGCTGTCGCCATTATTGTCCTGGTCATATTTTTCATGATGTGGATGCTCTATGGCTCATGGCGAGCCGGTCTGGTTTCTCTAATGCCAAATCTGATTCCGATTATTTTTACCTTTTCGATTATGGTTATCGCGGGAATCGAGGTGAATCCTGCGACAGCAATGGTGGCGAGCATCGTGATCGGTATAGCCATCGATGACACCACCCACCTTCTGACGCGGTTCAACACGGAGTGCAGGAAGTCAGAAGATATGACACTGGTTATTCATAATGCGGTAAAGGCCGAAGCAATTCCTGTTATTGTTTCTTCGCTGGCGCTGGGCGCTGGTTTCCTGGTGCTGATGGCATCACAGTTTACAATCACCAGGGACTTTGGGTTTCTTGCTGCTGTCGCTATGATGTTAGCGCTTCTCACCGAATTCATCGTCACACCACTACTCTTACGTAATCTGTGGGCAGTTAGTATATGGGATATGATGTCTGTAAAACTGCCAATGGACCTGCTGAAACAGTCGCCTGTATTTGCAGATATGTCCCGATTCCAGATCAAGAAGCTCGTTTTACTGTCCGTGGATCGGTCGGGTAAGGCGAGTGAAGCCATTACGAGTGAACGAGATATTGGCGAGGAGATGTACGTTATCATTAGCGGCAGGGTAAGTATGCGATATGAGAACTCAGACCATGGCTCAGAGATCGTCTATCGTGGTGTCGGAGATGTTGTTGGTGAGGTTATTTTTATCGACGGGGAAATGAGAACGACCACAGTGACGGTGGAAGAAGACGTGCATTTATTAGTACTTGACCACCAGCTGGTGGCGACGCGACTGCGACACCTTCCGTATATCGCTGCAAAATTGAACCAGAACATGGCAAACTCGCTCGGACACGGACTTACCTAATAATAAAATAACAGCTCGAGTACGTTACCAGGACATTTCCAATGATCTTGTCATTCACAACCAGTAGCCTAGTAGCCGATCGCCGGGCGAGTGGCAGCCGAAAGCGTTTCACCTCCATACTGTTCGTACTGCTCTGTTCCGTCTCAGTGCTGCCAGGCACTGTCATAGCTGCAGAAGGGGCCATAGGCTCACGAGTGACTGACTACTTTGCAAGCACCACCGGCGAAGTAACAGCATTTGTCGACTTTCATACCAAAAACGCAGGTCCCGGATTAGGCAACGAGACGGCTACCTTCTGGTCAGAACTCATAGTAAAGAATTACGTCAACCTGTTTGGTTCTGTGAGCCTGGAAACTGAGCTGGTGTTGACGGTGACCGGACCTAATCAGCAGAGTGGCACGTTCAATACCCCCGGTGTCCTCAATCCTGATCCAGCGTTCCTGGAATTCCAGACATTTTTACTCACCTGGCAAGGAGAGAATACCGAGGTCAAATTGGGCAAAGGCGTGATAGACCTCGGCTGGGCGGAAATCTATAGCCCCGTCAACCGATTCAACAGCATTGACTACAGCAAACCCCAGCATTTTTTTCATCGCGGTGAAATTCAGCTCAGCATCACCCGCTTTTTCAGCTCAAGTGAACTATCGTTGACTGTCCTGCCATTCAATGAAGACTTCATTGACCCTCCTGGCAGTTCCCGGTGGCTGAATTCTCGAGGCGACCTGGACTTCTTCAATCAAATAGGCAGCCGGGATGAGGACCGCCCACATAAGTTTCCGGAAGACTGGGGTTATCTGTTGAAGTACTCCGGTGTCGGAGATGGCTTCGACTACTATATTGCGGCGCACCATGGCCCAGGTGCTTACCCGATCGTTCAGCTAAAGGGCATTGTGTTTCCTCCGAAGACAATAAAAGTCTACCCGACCGCGACTTCAGCGATGGCTGGCATAGTGGTAACCAGGGGTAGCTGGTCCTACTACACTGATGTTATCTACCAGAAATCCACCAGTGCCGAGGACGATGACTTTGTCCGGTGGGCGTCAGGTTTCTCGTACCGGGAGACGAAACTAGCTCACAGATTGGGGCTTGAAGAGATAAAACCGATATTGACCTATTCTGGCCAGGACATTACAGAAGACTCGGACCCAACCGTTACCTTGTTTAACAGCGAAGATGCACGGCCGCACCCAAAAAGTTTGCTCGCGAGACTCAATCTCCGGTTCACCGACCGCATGCTGGTGTACTTGCTGGCGTCAGAAAATTTCGATGATGAAGACGGCGTGGTGGGAATAGGGATGGAATACCAGCGCACTGACAGTTTCCGTATTTCGGCGGTTGGCACTTTCATGCGCGGGAAAGACAATACACAGTTAGGCCGTTGGCGTGCCAATGACTATATTTCGGTTGGTTTTCATTACGTTTTTTAGTGTTTTTAGTTCCGCACCTACGTTTTTCCTGCCACCCAATTCATTGGTTATCAGCCTAAGATCTAACTTCCACGCTGACGAGCTTGCTATATCTGGATTAGTTCGTTGGTCACTGTTATCCACGGATTCCAATCTACACCCGATTTGCGCCCCTCCCGGCTCGCCTTTGAACTCAGTCTGACTTGAATGGATAATGGATAATGGATAACAGTGGCAACAACCGGGATTAATCTGATGTCATGACAGACAACACCAAAAATAATGAAAATGAAACCAGCGCCAAAGCGATTCACGCAGCCGGTCATAACGCGCCCAAAATCCAGGAAACGTTCGGTGAAATCGAAATGTTAACCGAAAATCCTGGCTTCAACGAGAGCGGAAGCCTTATTCGTTTTGGGCCTGGCGACAAAAACGCGACCGAACAGAAGAGTGCTGCAGACAGCTATATGGCTCTCTTCAGTATGATGAGAGATGGTTATGTCATCAATAATGGTTCGGGAGAAATACTCAGCCCCAATCCGGCTTACCTGGAGATGTTTGGCTATACACGCGAGGAATTAGTTCTTCTTTCCTGGAGAGATCTTACCCCACAGAAATCGCTGGACTTGGCAGTGGAAATACATGGTTAGCAATTGCTGGAAAGAGGCTTTACCGATCTATACAAAAAAAATGCATCCACAAAGATGGATGACTATTTTCCTGTAGAAATTCAAGCTTATCTTTTAAATGAGCCGGCTACTCTCGATGATGCGCTGATTGGTGCATTTGCAAGAGATATCACCAGAGAAAAAGCCGTAGAAAACGATCGGAGAATGATCAGCGAACGATTCCGCAAAGTTTTCGATGCAGCACCTGCTGCCATGCTGATCGTTAATGAAAACGGTTTAATCAAACTGGTCAATCAAACAACTACAGAGATGTTTGGCTACCGCCATGATGAATTGATAGGTCTCTCCGTTGAACAATTGTTCCCGGACCATGCCCGGAAACGGCACCCGGGCCTGAGAGCAGGATTCCAAGCACGGGGTCAAACAAGGAATATGGGCTCAGCTAAAACCTGTATGCGCAAGGTAACCATGACTATTTCCCATTGAAACAGGGCTGACGCGTGTCGAGATAGACGGGGAAATCCGAATCCTCACTACGATTGTCGATATTACCAAACATAAACAGGCAGAAGCTGAGAAAACCGATTTGGAAAAACGCGTTCAGCGACTGCAGAAACTGGAAACCATCGGTACACTGGCTGCAGGGATTGCGCACGATTTTAATAATCTGTTATCGCCAATCCAGGGTTATGCCCTACGCCAACAGAAAAGCACGTTGGCTAATCGCCCATCACCAGGTCAGCCAATAACCACAAACAACAACAAACTTGGTAGCGTTTAACCACTACTAGT
>DTZW01000131.1:27041-31642 GCA_012961165.1 Gammaproteobacteria bacterium
CTCCACTCTTTCATAAAACAAGCAGGCAACAGATCTGATTCGATACTCAGACTTTCGCTCGAAAAGCCCTGTTATAATTCCTATCCCCAACGGGCCTACTGTCCTGATTCGTAGCAGGAAAAGTTGAAAAACGTTTCATTGTTAACGAAATTCAGGTTGATCAGCTTCAGATCAGGCAGGTGATCAGCTTCCACTTCCAGGGTCGCCTCGCCATTCCAGGCTCCAAACAGATCAGTCGCGTGATTTCTATTAATCCAGGTTGCCTGTTTCGGCGCCAGCGTCGATATCACTTCTGTTGACTCTGACCCAATGATGTCTCCATCGGAGTCATAAAGTGTCGCCCGGAGGCCCGTAATCGTATCGCTACCCGCATTGATAAATCGAATGTAAGTGAAGTTGTCAGAATCCTGACCTTCAAGATTTTGGACATAGTTCGAACGAACACAGTTCGTATTACTAATAAGACCACTGGGGCTCGTCAGTTTCGTCATTAGCTCAAATGTTCCCGTTGCGGATACCTCAAGCACTGCGGGGCCTGGCCAGGGGCTGACTCCGAATCTAGTTTCAAGATCCGGGGCCGATAGCACGAGTCGCGCATTTCGTGAGACGGATGAGTCTGACAAACTAACATTTGCTGCACCCAGTTGAACTCCGTCACCACCATATAGTGTTCCCGTAAAATCCTGGGATGCACCTGATGTGTTAATGATATGGGTCTCACTGATATTTAGGCTTTGCGAATTCGTCATCAGGTAAACACCCCCACTTACCGAAGACTCAAAACAGGAAAAATTAAAGAAGGTTTCGTTGTTCACAAAATTCAGGTTCAACAATTTCAAACCCTGGGCTTCGCTCGTGATTTTCAGCGAAGCAGCCCCATCCCATGTCGCGTTAAATCGATCACTGAGGTCTTCACGAGTCAGGAAGATCGCCTGTTTCGGCTGGAGACCGGATGACAGAATCGTCCCCGATGCACCCAACAGATCGCCACTGGAATCCCTGAGTTCACCTCTAACATTCCCAATTGCCACATCGCTTGTATTTATCACGCGCACATAAGTCTGTGCAGTACTGTCGAATCCCTCAACATTATGAACACGGTTTTCGGTAACACAGTTTGTGTTCGAGATCAGGCCACTCGGACTTGTCAGCTTGCTCATCAGATCAAACCCGCCAGTACCGATCACCTCCAGCATTGCCGGACCCTGCCATGCTGATACGCCAAAAATGGATTCGAGTGTACTGGAGGTCAAAATAACCCTGGACTGCGGGTCGACAACACCCGTGTGCAGCTCCTGGTTGCTTGATCCCAGTTGGTCACCATCCCTGTTGAAAAGCGTCCCCAGGAATCGTTGTGGAACGCTCGAGGAATTAACCACATGCAGACTCGTGATGTTCTGACTGGTAGAGGTTGTCATCAAGTACACAGCACCGCTCAACGCGGCATCAGGATCCGAATTATCCCCGGTACCATCCTGATCGCTATCGGACCATTCTGTTGCATCCGCCGGGAAAGCATCATCGACATCAACAACACCGTCCAGATCAGAATCTGCATCACATGCAGCACCGAGTCTGTCATCCAGGTTGCTCGGTTCCTGGTCACCGTTACTCACTGTCGGGCAGTTGTCATCGGCGTTCAGGACACCATCACCGTCTTTGTCTGTATCACAGTCGTCGCCGATGCCGTCATTATCAGTATCCACCTGGCTGGCATTGGAACGATTCGAGCAATTGTCACTTTCATTCGGCACGCCATCACCATCAGCATCAGAAAAGCCGATTGATGTGAGGGCACCTGATTTCGACATCGATGTGGTTGTAAAACCACTCTTTGCGGTTCCCGTTGTCATTGCAACAACCGACGAGTTTCCGATCACCATGGTGTTGTCTGCCGGGACACTCAAAGCAACTGCAGAGGTCCCTGTCAATGGATACAGTTCCGACGTTGTTGCAGTGTTACCACTGATGCTCGCGGAATTGCCGCCGATGGCCACACCAGCCCCGGACTGATCAAATGCCGCAAAGCCGCCAACCGCTTCGACGCTGAGCGATATCGTTGACACGATATCACTGAGCGACAAATTCCAGCTGCCCTGGGTGGTTAGCGCCGGGTTAGCACTAATCACAATGGAACCAACATCTGTATCTGAATCACCGGTGCCGCCGGTAAAGAACAGCGAGCCCTGTGTCGTATCAATCTGATCAGCACTTTCATTGGCATCGAATTCGATGCTGATTGCTTCTTCAAAACGAATGTAATCGATTACCAGGTCTCGGATGGTGGTGATTGAAGTTCCGTCATCAACTCTTATGGTTATTGAGAGTGTAACGTCCTCATCATTGACCACCGTTATCCCACGCATGTCCAGGGTGAACTTGTTGGTAGCAATAAAGCCATCATCACTATCCACCATAAAAGTTGAATAGGACTGATTGATCCCGCCGGTCGTCATTACGAAAGGCTGGCTGGAGTCTCCATCCCATAAATTACCCATGACCGGCGAAGCAGTGAATACCGCGCTATTGGAGAGTGTGTATTCAAACAACAGATCGACGTCTTTAGCGACTGAGGCCTGCAGCTCGCCGGTCAAATCCATCACACCTTTCACCAGATCATCCGTCGCCGACCCGGTCTTATCAGTTACACCATCCTGTGAATCGGAAACCTGCGCGCTGGCGGTAAGGTCATTTTCTGCGGCATAAATTATTGGAGACTCCGTCGTATCTATATTCCTTGCCGAACTACCCGTGAAACGAATATAGGGGGCACGAACGTCACGCACCGTCCTTCCCCCGAAACTATCGAACCACCTGACGGTTATCATGACGTCAACGGGCTGATCGTTGACGACTGTAATACCACGAACATCAATCGCAAGATTATTCGTCACGGTGAGGCCGTCTTCGGAGCTACCCCTGAAGACGACCTTGCTATCTCCGCTACTGGTTTCGAATTCCGAAAAACTTACACTGGAGTCACCATCCCAAAGGTCACCCATGACGGGTCTGGCAGTAAAGGTCGCACCATTTGTCAGTTCTATGGTCACCTCGACAGACGTGCTCGCACGAATCGTTTCAGAAGTAAGTACGGCGATGACATCGAGATCGCCGGTTACCGAATCATCTGTAGACCCTACAGTGCCATCAGTGATGACATCGACCGTATCTGGAATTGCCGCACCACTGAAATTCTCCGCTGGTGTATAGATAAAAGGCTGCGGCGAATCAGCGGAAACCACAGCCAGCGAAGCTGAGCTCCAGATCAGGGTAAAACAAAACAGCAAGGTCTTATCAATTGGCAGTCGCATCCGACATACTCCGGCAATTTGAACGGCTAGTTTACCCCTCGCAATAGATTCCTCCAATAACATTGAATTCAGCCGAGGTGGTCGATATTTTCAGAACAAGTAAGCAGCAACTGCAGCGACAGAGGATGAGTCGCTCTGAACTGACCTTGAAGTAGGTGACGAGAACAGGTGATTCAATATTCAGTCAGATTGTAATTATTGCCATGTAGAGGCTAACGCAGACAGGGGGCATTTAGTTTCAGGTGACTCTATGACGACAACAAGTGAATAAGCCTAAGCTTTAAAGTTGGTAATATCGAATAACAAGTGTTGTGATAAGTCCCCAATCAGGTCTGGTATTGATTGTCTTTGCTGAAAGCGCCATTGGTCGTTAACTCGCTCGAACTTGTCGTGGTAACGTCCGGCTTTGATCGGTTTCTGATGGCTTACAGGCATTCCTTTGAAATTCACTTTCCCGGTGCTATGTGACAGCATAGGGTGATGGGGCTGACCAAGGACCCATCATTCCTTGGATTCCAGTAAAGGGCTTATTGGTCGTGCCCAATGATCTGGCCACGACAATATAATCGTTACGCAGCAAAACACTAGCAGCGATCGCGCACCTTTAAATCAGGATAGGTTAGATGGGGTGGAAGGCTAAAATATGATCACTACAACCCTTCTGATTGGTATCATCGGCTGGTAGCTTTGGGAACGCAGTCAGCGCAGGACCCAGGCCATGGCCGGTGGCGTGCGCGAAGATATCGAGTTACCACACACTCAGGAATGGGAGTTGTATCACAACGACTTCTCGCTGTGCTCCAAGAAAACCCGGGTCTGCCTTATGGAACTGGGACTGGATTTCAAAGCGCATCATATTGACCTCATCGAGACAGGTTCTTATGAGAATATCTCGAGGCATTATCTCACTGTGAATCCCGGAGCACTTGTACCCGTACTGGTACATAATGGTCACCCGGTTTATGAGTCCCACGAACAGTTAGTGTATGCCGCTAAGCATGCTAGCTCGGACGCAAATGAACTCTTGCCCACAGACCCTAAGCAACTAGAGCTGATGCAATACTGGGTACACAAGTCGTCACTAGTCGGTGACGACCCGATCGCTGGCTGCGTGAAACCGCGGGTAACGCTGCCCCCGGGCTAACACTACCGATCTTCATGGCTATGGCCGATCGAATCAGCTATCTGAAAATCGCCGAGGGGCTTTTGTTTCATCAACTCCATTAGCTCTAAGCCCAAAGCCAGCACATTGACCATCCAGAGGATCACCACACCACTATGATCCTAATT
>DTZW01000132.1:0-266 GCA_012961165.1 Gammaproteobacteria bacterium
CCTGAAACCGCCATGGCCTGATGCTGACTGTTGGTGACATCAACGGTGTAAATGGTGCCGTTGGTGAAAATTTTCTCGGCAGCTAAACCTGGTGGTTCATCTGAAGAACAAGCAGAAAGAAACGCGATTAGTCCCGCTAACGATAATCTGCTGAACTTTCCTGATGTTATATTGACTAGTACGTTGAGTAGTACATTAACTAGTACATTCATTAGTACATTAAGCATTGAATTCGACATTTCACAAACCACAATCAAGGCTAAAGC
>DTZW01000132.1:332-14935 GCA_012961165.1 Gammaproteobacteria bacterium
ATTGCTGGACAGCAGCGACAGACCACCTCACAATCCGAATAAGAACCCCAAGGACTCGTCACATGATTACAATATTCAGCGCCAAAAAAGTTAGAACGATGAACCCCTCGAATCCTGAGGCCACGCATATTGCCGTTCGCGATGGTTCAATTCTTGGAGTGGGCAGCCTTGATGAAGTCAGTGGCTGGGGTGAATATCAACTTGACGATACCTTTGTTGACAAGGTCATCGTACCCGGGTTTGTCGAAGCCCACGCGCATGTGATGGCCGGAGGCATGATGATGCTGCCTTATCTGGGTTATTTCGACCGACCGCGGGCCGACGGTACTACCGCCATAGGTATCAAGAGCTACGATCAGCTTATCGAAGTGCTGAAAGCTGAAGATGCGAGACTCGAAGACCCGAATGAGCAGATAGTAGCTGTCGGCTTTGACCCAATCTATTTTCCCGATCAGCCTCGCCTGACCTGCCACCATCTTGACCAGGTCTCCAGCACCCGCCCCATCTATCTGCATCACGCCAGTGGACACCTGGCGACGGTGAACAGCCCTATGCTGAAGGTTAATAACATCACCAGGGACCTGCGTATACAGGGATTAGGTCGAGATGCTGAAGGCGAACTTGACGGCGAACTGAGAGAGCCGCCGGCGATGACCCTCTGTAAAAGTGGTTATCGCGTTTTCCAGTTCACGAACTCGACGGAACAGGCGCTGCGGGATTTTGCGGCGCTGGCGTGCAATGCAGGCATTACGACCTGTACTGATCTTGCCGGTTCCGCAATCCTGGCCCCGAAGACATACGACATGACAACGCGGGTTACTAGCGAAGCGGCATTTCCGATGCGACTGGTTCAATACAACATCCCGGCGATGCCAGGGGATGCAGCAGATTTCAGTGAAGTCGCCGAACGAGTCGTCGAGCTACGACGAAACAACAGTGATAAATTCCGGTCCCCCGGCATTAAATTCGTCCTTGATGGATCCATTCAGGGATTCAGCGCGCTGATAAAAGAACCCGGCTATTTTAGTGGCGAGGACCATGGTCAATTGCTTGCTGTTCCGGAACAGTTGAAGGACTGGCTGCTGCCCTTCCACAAGGCCGGACTTAACATCCACATGCACTGTAATGGCAACAAGACCCAGGACCTGGCGCTGGAGACAATAGAAGCCATCTTGTGTGAGGCTCCCCGCCCCGATCATCGTCACACCATCACTCACGCCCAACTCACCACTCAGGCGCAACTTCGAAAGATGGCAAAGCTTGGCCTCTGCGCCAACTTTTTCGCCAATCACATCTGGTTCTGGGGCGACCAGCACTACGACATCACTGTCGGCCCAGAGCGTGCAAACCAGATTGAACCCTGTGCTTCCGCGATTCGCGAGGGTATCAGCTTCTCAATTCATTCTGATGCCGGCGTTACTCCGCTGGGGTCACTTCACACCATGTGGTGCGCGGTTAATCGAACAACACCATCAGGCAGAGTACTTGGGGAGGTAGAAAGGATAAGCGCCACAGAAGCACTTAAAGCCGTCACCATTGGCGCTGCTTATCAACTGCATCTGGACGACGAGATTGGCTCCCTTGAAGCCGGTAAGAAAGCAGATTTTGCCATTCTTGACGACGATCCGCTGACGGTGGACCCCATGGCTATTCGAGATATCGGGGTCTGGGGTACCGTACTGGGCGGAAAGCTATTCAAGGCCGCGAACCGGTGATCCGATTCACCGTCATTGGTGGCTATCTCGGGGCCGGCAAAACAACGCTGTTGAACCGCATCCTGACAAAAGAGAAGGGCGTACGTTACGCGCTGCTGATCAATGACTTTGGCGAAATTAATATAGACGCCAAGTTAATCGAGTCGCAAACAGACTCTCAGATCAACCTTACAAACGGTTGTGTCTGCTGTACGTTAGTGGATGGTTTTCATGAAGCCATCGATCAGCTTTGTCACCTTCAACCTCCACCTGATCACATCATCGTTGAAGCCAGCGGTGTCGCCGATGTCTCGAACCTTGCACAGTATGGCTACGCACCGAACCTGGCCCTTGACGGTGTCCTGGTGCTCGCAGATGCAGAAACTGTTCAGGAAAAGGCCGACGACAAGTATGTGGCAACAACAGTCCGTCGCCAGCTTGCTGCGGCAGATATTATTATTCTCAACAAAACTGATTTAGTGTCGGAAGAAACCCTCGGGAAACGAATTGACTGGTTAACGACAACATTCCCTGGTGCCACTTTGATAAACGCCGAATTCGGTGAAGTCCCGATTAATCTGCTGTTCGATGTACATGCGGAGACGAACCCTGATGACTTGCATCACGCAGATCACGAGCACTACATCACGTGGAAATTTGAACAATCACAACCCACTACACGAGAGGCGCTGGAGAGTTTTATCAGCCAGTTGCCAACCTCTGTCATTCGAGCAAAAGGATTCGCTGGGCAGCTGTGCGGATCTGATTTGTTAGTGCAGGTGGTTGGTAAGCGACGTGAAATCCACGAAGTCGAGGGAAATCAGACCGGTATATTACTCACTGCAATCGGTCTTGAATCACAGCTTGATTGTTCCCATCTGGATGAACTGCGGAAGCTGGTCTTTGGTACCTGAAACAGTAAAGACCGGACGTTCCCCTCCATTGGGCATAGAACTACATGGGACGTTCCGTCAGCATAGGAGCTCTTAAGGGCAACAATCACGTTGCCATTACTGGCCGGTGACAGGCGCTGCCCGGATATCGCGGGTTGCGTAATATAACGGCACAAGCGCTCGAATTTCTTACATTGATTGGACTTGCACGCCACTCCGGCGTGTATTGAAAAGCCTGCATGCTTACTGACGATTGAGCGAGAAGCTCTCCTGCCTATCCATGACTGGTTTCGAGTGAGTTCAAGTGCCAGAGATCACGGCGATTGATTTCCAGAAATGGATCGATTGCCAGTAAGCCGGTTTTCCCAATACTCGATTCCAGATAACGCATCTCCGCAAAGCTGGCTTCAACTGTAGGGTCATGTGGCATCTCCAATCCATGTTGCCTCATCATCATGGCACCTTTAGCGCGCATGGAAAGCTCTGTGTAGACTCTCAGGTAGCAAAGCATATCAACGATAATCATACCTTCGAACCTTGATCTTAGTTCCCGCAGATATTCACCCACGTGTGTGTCCTGGAATTCACCAGAGTTTAGCTGCGCAATCAGGTCGGCATCCGCATCAAAGTCCAGTTCAAGCCAGTCGTGTAGGGATGCAGTGCTGCGCTCGAAAATGAGATACATAAAAGGTGGCAACAGGACAAAGACCGCCAGCGTTGAAAAAATAGGGGAAAAAAAGAAGTGGTTAAAGGCCGAGTGAATAATAGTGGCTAGAATGAAACCTGGCAGCAGGTAAATGATCGAAAGTTTTTCGTGTTTTTCCAGCATGGCCATTGTGATGATGCCAAAGATTGCGGTGACTCCTCCATGCATGATCGCTGTGCCGAATCCCCGTACGATCCAGATGCCCGTATTGGCGTCGGTGTTCATGAGGTAAACAAAGTTTTCAACGACAGCAAACCCGGCGCCGATGGCGAAGCCAACGATGGCAGCATCAACGAGGAATCCGATGCGACGTGTCATAAGCAGGAAGATCAAGGCTGATGCTTTAAGTGCTTCTTCGATACCTGGGGCGACGTATCTTGCGTATGTTAAAAACTCAACCTCCAGTCTGCCGAGTATCTCTCCATTGAGGTGATAAGCGGCGATCGCCAGCATGCCACCGGCTGCAATCATCCACAGAATGAATCGCAGCCTGAGCAGTTTAAAACTATCGAGATACTGCAACGCCGCCAGAAAACTCAAGACAGGCAGGATGCCAATAGGTGCGTTGATAACGAATGTGCTGAGGTTTCCCATTGGAACCTCTAGAGAACTTTCAACGATAACATCCATTCACTTTCGTGAGACTGGCCGGATTCAAGCCCGACGGCATAGCCTAGCGATAGGGTCATTGGTAACCTGTGGGCTAGATTGAACTGAAGGTCGACTTGCGCGCCGACAGTTTTCAGCGTTCGACTCTGGGAATTATTGGGGTCTGTCCAGAGCACGCCGGCGAAAAGTGCAGGTCGCACCCAGCTCAGAAACAGGCCGGGTCGGCCAACTTCTCTAAAACGAATGGGCGGCAGATTCCATTCAAGCAGGGTTTTTGCAAAGTTCTTTGCGCCAATGTCACCGATGTCGAATCCAGGCATGCTGTCGTATTGCCGGTAGCGTTTGATGTCACCGTTGTCCACGTAGTTGTTTCCAAAGCCACCGAAATAGAAGTTCGTGAGTGGATTGAGGCGGTCCCCGTCAGCCATGCCAGCCCTGGTGTATAACCATACAGAGGAATGTTTTAAGGGGAGCGCAAGGCCAGCGTCCAATCCCAGTCGCACCCTTGGAATGATATCGCCTTCGGCTTCATCGGCACCAGCAGCAATGTGCCAGGCGAATCCTTTTTCATGATCTACCGCCCCCAGTGATTTACGGGTGTTGCTATAGTCAAGTTGAAACTCTGCCGCCAGCACATCTTCAAAATTTACTGCCGCGACGTTTTGGTTGGCTGGCAGGGTATCGAGCCCAGTGTAGTACTCCAGGTCCGCCGTGAAGCTAAGTTCTCTTGGACTATCGTAGATGAGCGTCTTCTTGTACCCGATTATGTAGGCATCGCCCTTGCGCGCATATTCAGTTGGTCCGAACAGGTCATAAAAGTCAGCGTCGTTATGCCAGTATCTGGCATGCCAATTCAGGGCTGAGTATTCGAGGTTCACATGAAGCTTTTCGTCATTCGGCGCATCACCTCCAATGGTATAGGATGCCGTGAGCTCCAGTTGATGAAATTGTGCCGGGTCAGCAAAGTTGATGTGCCATCCGAGCGCCTGGTCGTCGCGGTAACCCTCTATCACGGGGTACATTGCGTTGAGCCCAAGCTCACGTGCCGGCCGGTATTTGGTTTTAGTGGTTGTCTGTTCAGGAGGCTTCGACTCCTTTAGGGACTTTACGACGGACCAATCACGAACAACGGGATGTTTCTTAGCAATTTCATTACCCAGGAAGACGATGGCGCTGACATCCTCCAGCGGCTCCGGATTTATGACCGTTGGGATAAAGCCTTGTCCCGTGTATTCGTAAACGATCAGGCTGCCATCTTTTTTAGGAATAGGGCGGAAAAATCCTGTTTCTGCATTGCTGACTGCTTCGAGTTCGCCTGTTCCCCATTCAAAGCGAAATATATTAGATACGCCGGTATAGAAAGAAGAGCCAAAAAGGTATTTACCCTCTGGTGAAAATACGAACCCCTCGGGGACCGCGGTACCAAAGTCGAATTGGCTTAATGGTTCAGCCTTACCGGCGATAAGATCATTTGTTTTGAAAACCTGCAGATACTGTGTTCCATCGACATCGGCTTTTGACATTGATACCAGTGCACCATCTGCGGAAACGTCCAGCCCGTAGGGCACCTCGCCGTATGCCCAGGTATGGATTTCATTCCAGTTATCATAGGGGAAAGGTACTCGTACCAGACTAACAAAGCCGTTCAGATGTCTTAGTCCCCAGATTGACTTGTCGTTGCGATTGAAGGCAATGTCGCCTATCCGGGCATCTTTTAACAGCAATCTTTTCTCTCTGGAGTCGAGATTGATTGACATCAGCTCACGGTAGGAGCCATTGTCCTCTGTAAAAAAAAAGGTTTCACTTTCTTGATCGTAAGCCGTCGATGTGACGGGGAAAATATTAGGCCCCTTGATGTCAGTGATTTTATTGACGGTGCCAGTTTCAATATCAATGATGCCGACATGCGCAACAACACCGGGGTAACGAAAACCGCTGATCAAGGTTTTCTCATCCGATCCGAGATACCCGCGAGCCATCGAGCCCATAGCCTGTTTGGTTATGGGTTGATTAGGCGTGAGCGGTGTTTGCCGCACCCGACTGAGATTTTTAGCCTGAAAGGATTTCTCCCAGGTAATCCACTGGTCCCACTGGGTCTCCAGTGGCGATGAAAATACGCGCGCAAACTGCTTAGCATAGTTTCTCTCACTGTCCTGGTCGCGACCGAGCCATTCAAGTACCTGCTCTGGAGAGTATTCATAGCCGAGGTAGCTGATAAATCTTGTGCCGTAGAGATAGGCATTGATACCTACCTGAAAATCGATACCGATCCCCTCTGAGACAATACCGAGGTTGCTGTAAAAATGCGCATCGTCACGTACCATCGAGCGAAACACCATTTCGTCGTAAGCACCCTGCGCACGACCAATACCGCCTGACATCCATGTGTCCAGAAAGACAGCGGATCCTTCGGTATACCATCTGGGTGTGTTGCGCCGTGGCGCAGTCAGGTAGTTGTAGAGAATTGATT
Organism: Gammaproteobacteria bacterium; assembly: GCA_012961165.1. Lineage (GTDB taxonomy): Bacteria > Pseudomonadota > Gammaproteobacteria > Pseudomonadales > Azotimanducaceae > UBA9659. The sequence continues at coordinate 6,705 of DTZW01000132.1, forward strand.
CGGGGTGTTGGTCAGACTGTATGGGTTTGCCTCGGAAAAACTTGCGCCAGCGACTATCCTGATTATTCCAGTTATCCATAGTCGCCACGTGGACGAGTTCATGGTTCATCACCAGGAATGTTCTTTCGCTGCCGGGCAGGATTTCGAGGGTTCGGTTAAGCGGAGCAATATCTACAATCATGCTATTGCCGGGCGATACGCCCGCGCCTGCATTGCCATAGTCACTTAAGTCACTCAGGACAAGCGTCGTTTTTTCCCATGGCTGCCAATCGAAAATGGCTTTCTGGAATTGCAGTGAGTTATGAAAGCTGCGAGACAGATGAGGGACCAGATAAGTCTGTGCAGGACCGAAATAAAGAATGCGGACATCTTCAGTTTCGTAGAGGTCCATCTCAAAAGGTTTGGCGTGTGATACCCCAGCGAAGAATATCAGGGTCAGACAGGGAACAAACTTCCAGACTGGCATGGCTGTCTCTTCAATATAATTGAGCAGCTGTCTCCTGAAAGACAGCTGCTCAATGGTTTATAGAAGGATGACTATAACCGATTGTGCAGAGTTGGTAACTATTGGTCGCCTCGCAGTGAATCACGTAGTGCATCGCGTCTCATAGCGTCACGGAAAGCGTCGCTGCGCATGGCATCGCGGAAAGCGTCACTACGCATGGCATCGCGGAAAGCGTCACTACGCATGGCGTCACGGAAAGCGTCACTACGCATGGCGTCACGGAAAGCGTCACTGCGCATGGCGTCACGGAAAGCGTCACTGCGCATGGCGTCACGGAAAGCGTCACTGCGCATGGCGTCGCGGAAAGCGTCACTGCGCATGGCGTCGCGGAAAGCGTCACTGCGCATGGCGTCGCGGAAAGCGTCGTTGTTCATCGCATCGCGGAAAGCATCACCACGCATCGCATCGCGAAAAGCATCGTTTTTCATGGCGTCGCGAAACGCATCGCTTCTCATGGCATCGCGGAAGGCGTCGTTTCTCATGGCATCGCGGAAGGCGTCGTTTCTCATGGCATCTCGGAAAGCATCACTTTTAAGCGCATCGCGGAAGGCATCGCTGGCCATCGCATCACGGAAAGCGTCGTTCTTCATGGCATCCCGAAAAGCATCACCCTTAAGTGCATCGCGGAAGGCGTCACTTTTAAGTGCGTCGCGGAAGGCGTCGCTCGCGAGCGCGTCGCGGAAGGCATCACCCCGCATCGCATCGCGGAAGGCATCGTTTCTCATGGCATCGCGGAAGGCGTCGCTTCTCATGGCATCACGGAAGGCATCGCTTGCCATGGCGTCACGGAATGCATCGTTTCTCATGGCATCGCGGAAAGCGTCACTACGCATCGCATCGCGAAAGGCATCGCTTGTCATGGCGTCGCGGAAAGCATCGCTTGTCATGGCGTCCCGGAAGGCATCACCTCGCATGGCATCGCGGAAAGCATCACCACGCATGGCATCACGGAAGGCATCGCTACGCATGGCATCGCGGAAAGCATCACCCCGCATCGCATCACGGAAAGCATCGCTGGCCATCGCATCGCGGAACGCATCGCTTGCCATGGCATCGCGAAATGCGTCACTCGACATGGCATCGCGTATTGCCTCGTCTTCCATAATGAGACGGAAGGTATCTGTTTGCATCAATTGGGCGATGTCCTGGTTACCCAGTTGGACGTCCTCGCTGGCAATCTGTTCTCCACGATAACGCTCTGCAGGCACGATAGTCCCTGTCGCCTGGCTCTCATCAAGGGGGAATTGCTGGCTTACTATAAACAGCGCCCCTACGACTGTAAGTGCGCCCGTGCCAATGATGATCATCTTTTTGTTTTCGGCCCATGCCATGGTCGTTCTCCCACTTATTCACTATGAATGATGTCTGTCTTAACCTACTACGAACCAACTAACAAAACGTTGGTTAAAAATTCTATTTTTGATTGCCAGTGACTGTAATCCTACCATTTAGAGTCCGGTTTCCCAGGCTCAGCGAACCAGTGAGTTCGGGCCTGATTGATGGAAAATTGTCATCAGTTATAAACAATGTAGTATTTACAGGACCTTGACCCGAAAGTTTGACGCCGGAGGCAAGTTGCGTGATCTGAAGGTCCTCGGTATTGATGTTACTAAAAATAGGGTTGTGACTCCCCATCTGATCCTCGCTTCTGAGCGTGAGTTCGAATGGTACGGACCGCTTTATATCGATTTCAATGGCCCACCGGCCATTATTGACGAGGTAGATCAACTCGTTTAATACCGGTGCTTGATCAGCAGCGGTGGGCCTTGCCAAGGTACCAACGAGAGCCGCGTCGTCATCAGTAATTGGACTAATCGTGACAATACCCACGGCTATGATCATGCTGGCGGCCAGGGCGACGAATGCTGGTATTGTTCGTCGTTTTTTTGTCGATTTACGATTCAGTGCTGCGCCGATGGTGATAATTTTTGATTCCGGGGATATTAATTGTGCTCTTACCGCCTGGCTGATATCACGAGGTGCTGTTTCAGGGGGCTGTGCTTCTATTAGGCTGGTCATTGCTGACAATTGTTCAAAGAGAGTCCGAGCCTCACTATCACGAGATAGTAGCGTTGCCAGCGTGGCTTCTTCGCCTGATTCGAGTTGATCGTCGATAGCCTTGTTGATGAGCTCTGTAGTCTGACTGTCTAACATGGTAAGAACTGTTCTCAGTTTATTCGGTTTTTTAAACCGGTTTGCTTTTTTAGCCCGCCTATATCGGCAAGATCTAGGTCCTCTGTATGATCGAGGCGGGCAGTAAATTTTTCATCTTTTGCCGGGCTGAATAGAGCCTGGACTTAACCGTCCTTTCTGGAATTTCCAGAATCTCTCCGATCTCGTTGTAGCTCAAGCCACTAAAATGTTTCAGTGTGATAACTACCCTGGCATCATCCGGCAAACGCCGTAGACATGCCGCGATAGTTGCTTTGAGCTCTTCATCTTCAAGGCTCACATCCGGGGCCCTGTTGTCACTGCTGTGTTTTTCCTCATCAAAATCGTCAAAAGTTCGCTGCCGGCGTTTGTGATCCAACGCCTCGTTAATAGCGATACGATACATCCAGCTGAAGAACTTCCTGTTTGAATCAAACGTTTCTATACGCTCAAACAATTTTAAAAAGGCGCTCTGGGTAATATCAGCTGCATCATTCCGATTAAGTACAATGCGCCATGCACAATTAAAAATTGTGGTCTGATACTCCTTAACAAGTAAAGTGTAGGCGTTGATGTCGCCTTTCTTGCATTGCTCAATGAGTACGCGTTCTTCGTCTTCAGTCATAACTACGTCGGACAACGCAGAAAGTTGATGCTGATTGCGAAATAGTTACTGGTTGCTTTCAATGTCGAACAACTTGTCGAAGCCGGAATACTTGAATATGTCGTTGATGTGGTTGTTCACATTCACCAGTTTTAGGCTTTGCCCCTGGCCTAGAAACTTTTTGTGAGTCTTGAGTAGTACGCCCAGGCCTGCACTGGAGATATATTCCAGTTGCCCCATGTCGATGACGAAAGCACCAGTGATATCATCGAGATAGGACTCAGCCTGATCTGCTGCGGCTGCGTCTAGCCGGCCGCCCATCGTCACAGTGCCTGCTTCAACCATGTCTATTTCCAGCATTTATGTAGACTCCGTGTATTTTCTAAAGGTGATTTTGCTGACTCTGTTTTTATACTCGTAGTGGATAGAATCAACCATCTTCAAGACCAGGAAAATGCCTAGTCCGCCTGGTGTTCTGGCTTGCGCCGGTGCTTCGATATCTACTTCTACCGGTGTAGTAGGGTTGAATTTCTCAACATCAAAGTCAGTCAGGCTAACTTCTATGCCTTGCGGCAGGCTTAGCAGTTCAATAGTTATCTGCTTGTCTGTCTCGGTGTTGTATTTCACCATATTGACGAATAGTTCTTCCATTGCCAGATCGACAACGAACTTCAATTCTTGACTAATTCCTTCGGTTTCGAAGAACTGGCTGGTTTGGTCAACGATTCGCTCGAGTTCGTTGATCTCGCGTTGGCATGTTAGCAGCATAATTAGAGATCGCCTCTATAGTGGGTTTCGTCGAACCAGTACAATGGTAATATCATCGAGTTGTTCCGCCTCACCGCCAAAAGAAAAGACTGCCTGCAACAGTTGGTCTTTCAGTTCATCCATCGTCTGCCCGCTAAAGGAAGTAAGGATGTCTGCGACGCGGTCTTCACCGAATTGTTCGTCTTGTTCATTGTGATACTCGTAGACGCCGTCTGAGATCACTGCAAAAATATCGCCAGGCGCCAGCAGGACTTCTCTGGGTTCGTCCAACTGCTCCAGTTCCATGACACCCACTGGAAAGGACGTTGGTGCATGCCATTGGCAGTTATTGTTAGCTGCGCTTACATGGGCCAGCGGTCCCTGGCCGCCTGAATGATACCGCAGTACGTGATTGTGCTTATTCAGGAAGCCAACAAATGCAGTCAGGAACTTATTATCAGGAAGGTCTTCGACCAGCTGATTGTTTACATGAATATAGGCCTCATCAAGATTAGCGCCAACACGAAGTGCCACACGGAGCATGCCCTGCATCCGGGTGGCGCTCAAAGCTGGACCAATGCCATGTCCGGTTGCATCACCAAGCAAAATGAAAACCTCATCCCCTAGTAATACCAGGTCAAAAAGATCTCCACCGGTATGATCGGCTGGCATGAACCCGCCGCTGAAATCATAGCCTTCCAGTTCAGGCATAGCGTCAGGGAGAGTTGCCTGCTGTATCTCCCTGGCGAGGGCGAACTCCTCGTTGAGCCGTTCTGTTGCAAGCAGTGATTCCATCATCTGCATTCTTTGCAGCGCAACAGCACATTGTGCTGCCAGGGTGCGTGCCAGCGCTTCGTCCTGCCCGTTAAATGGACCTGTGGTCTTGTTGAGCAGTTGGATAACGCCGACCAGTTTGTGCTCGAAGCCGACCAGGGGAATACTCAATATGGACTTCGTCTGGTAGCCCGTTATTTTGTCGATGTCTGAGTTGAACCTGGCGTCCGCGTAACAGTCACGAACATTGATGATCTCGTTTGTTGCCAGGCACTCTCCCACTAGCCCCTCGCCATACAAGACCGTGATTTTAGATTGGGTTTCTGGCAGATACATTTGCAGCTGTTGGGTACTGTCATCAAAAAGCCAGATTGAGCCGGAATCGGCATTAAGTACATCCAGTCCCGCCTCAAGGATCTCATTTAGTACCAGTCCGATATCGTCATTTGGTGCCATGAGTTGATGGGTCAACTCCAGAATTCGCATCAAACTGTCGTTCGGCAGAAGCTCTGATTCAGTGTTCAAATAGGGACTCAATTAACGGCCAACTGCCTGTTGGCGGGTTTATGTTGGATAAATTCTTTCGTATCAATAAGAAGCTATCAGGTATGTCATATGGAGACAAGCTGACCGGCAGGGCGACTGAAATGATTCGTCTATACTGTGCCCGACTACTCACTCTGGCCCCACTATTCAACAAATCTGCCAATATCACTTTTTTTATGCTCGACGAGGTTGCTATTGTGGAATCCTCCGCTGGTGATAGCTGTGTGGTAATCATGGATGTTTTGAGCTCTGATCCCGGTGCAAGTTTTCAGGATAAAAAGCAGAAACAGTTGTGGCCGAATACCCCGCTGTGCAATGTCGATGTTACACGTCTTAACCAATACATAAGGGTTGTTCCAACAGTTTTAACAGTGCGATAGTGGCCAGACGCAGTCGTCGATATGCGGTCGTTAAAACACTCACTAATGACTATTGGTTTCGCCTCAATCAACCGGCTAGCGTTATGACGTTGGTGGCAGAGTCGAATGAGTCTGGCGAATTTATCCTTAGGCTCCTGCGCAAGGGTGCTGTATTGGGTCGATATGTTCGAAGTGGGATAGATTATCTGCCATCGTTCGAGCTTGCCAATGATATGGCTGGCTGGTTTCAACGCGCCGACATACTTTTTATTCTGCGTCCCAATCAGTTTCTGATCAAAAGCAAGTTGCCGAGCTGGCAGTTCGCTACAGACTATTTGTAGTTGATAGGGGTTCATACACCCGGCGTGAATGCTACCAGGAGTGTACCCATGCTTTGGATAATAGCCCTTGAAATCATGCACGGCGAGCCAGTGACGGAAACGATATTGTCTGAAAAAACAGGGCTCAGCAAGAGCTCCATTAGTGACACGATAAATCGTCTTATCAGCGATAGCTACTTAAGCCAGCTGGATCGGTTCGATAAACGTAGCAGTATGTTGTCTCTCACCCAGTCCGATGAACATCGCGTCGCCGTTCAGGTATTGTTTGCAACTTACTTTTTGATGTGAGGGTTGTCGCCCTTGTTGATGTTAGGCTGCCCTTGCGCTATTCATCTGGATCATATTTCAGATGGGTCAGGGTTCCCTGCCGACTAACGCTGCCTCTATGAGCAAGAGAGCCAGTGGAAATTTGAAGAATAAAGGGATGGTAGAATAAATACTCCACGAACAATCACCGACATCAATCGTCCGAATGATTTTTGAAGACAATGTTCTTACGTTCTTGCTTTTTTAGTACCAACTGTTTTATACAAAACATTTAGCCTCGGTCATGAAATGCTCGAGGCTAAAAGTACCGTATTGGGTGCGCTAGAGGACATCGTCGTGCGACTTGAATACCAGCTAATTTTCAACATGTAGTAGAGTGATATGTCCTTCTGCTCAATTTTTGTGATGTAGTTCAGACCGCAATCAATTTAGGTACGAACGATGAAACCAAATATCCTTTTTCTGTTTGCCGATCAGCACAGGCACGACATCCTGGGGTGTGCCGGACACCCGCTGGTTCAGACACCTCACATTGACGCTATAGCCAGTGAAGGCGTGCGTTTCACCAAGACCTGGTGCCAAAGTCCGATCTGCCAGCCGTCGCGTGCGAGTGTCATCACTGGGCGGTATGCCCATGAGATTGGTGTCATCCATAACACGGGCGGATTTGACCCAGAGTGGCCTACGGTGATGAAGCAGTTGCAGGAAGTCGGGTACGAGACGGCGACCATTGGCAAGACGCACTACCACGAGTCTTATCAGCCCCCGAAAGCAGACGGTGATATTGATATGCGAAGCAATGAAGGCTTTGTGAAGTCCTTCGGTTGGGATTATGTGCTGGAGGAATACGACAAATATCTTCACGCCGCTCGACGGTTATCAACACCGTATACAGATCATTTATCGGAACATGGTATGTTGGACGAATACCGTGCCCAGATAAAAGGCGCGTTCAGACTAACGCCTGAACACTGGCGCGGTCAAACCAGTGTGTTGCCCCAGGAACTGGACCTCACTAGTTTTCTGGCCGACGAGGCGAATCAATGGCTGCGACAGCGGTCAGCTGAGAAACCCTTTATGCTAAAGCTGGGTTTTGTTCAGCCTCACGTGCCACTTATTTCTGATCCTGTGTGGTCCGAATATTATGCTGATGCCGACATACAGGTCCCCGTGCTCAATCCTGCGCAATCTTCGAACAAGCACTGGGGGGAATACCTCTCTGCATTGGCAGAACATTCCCAGGCACAGATGATGGATCATGATTTTGTTAGAGCAGGTATCCGCCAGTACTTTGGCATGGTCTCTCTGGTTGATCAAAAGGTTGGGGAAGTGCTGGCGACGCTGGATGAGTTGGGACAGTTGGACAATACATGGATTATTTATACCAGTGATCATGGTGAAATGCTGGGTGATCATAAACTGTGGGCGAAGATGAACTTTTATCACGGTTCCGTCCAGGTGCCGCTAATCATGCGTCCACCCGGTGGGGTTTTGCATCGAGACGAGGATGCGCTAGTAGAGTTGACAGACGTAACGGCTACCATGGCCGACATCGGTGGCGCGCAAGCGCCTGCAGGCGGCCATGGTGAGTCATTGTTACCTGCCTTGGAACGGCCGATCGTGGGACGAGAGTTCGTGCATTCAAGAATTGGAGACTTTGCTGGCATACGTAATTCAAGTCACCGGCTGACTATGAAGGTCAAAAACGAAGTTGCATGCGAGCTATTCAACATGATTGATGACCCAGGTGAACTGGTGAATCTAGTCAACGAGCAGTCAGAGAAAGAGTGTGTCGACGATCTTAGTGAGCAGCTGCGAATCCATTTGGCGAATTAGATCCACGTAGCACTAGAACGCCTTGCGATTTTGTGACTTTCGCAGGTCAGAGAACAGCTATCTGGTCTCCAAATCGCAAGGTCGCAAGGTCGCAAGGTCGC